>CACYKX010000040.1 GCA_902775075.1 uncultured Prevotellaceae bacterium
CAGGTGGTAGGTCTGGTTTCTTGTCAGCATAGAACTGATAATAGTCGGCAAAGAGCACACGATGTGTGAGCACATGTTTTACTGACTGTTTACAGAGTTCCCATACTCCCTGCCAGTCGGGTAGTTGCACCTGTTCACCCTCCAAGAGATAAGGTTCCCATAACCCTTGCCAGATGTCACCGGTTCCCCGTTGATGAATGGCGATCTTATCATGGTGATGAATCATGACATAGGTAAGATAACGGTTCTTCACCTTTGTGGTCTTGAGCTTTACTGGAAGTTCGGCAATTCTGTTCTCGCGATAAGCCACACATTGTTCCATGTAAGGACATTGCGAACAGAGGGGCGACTTCGGAGTGCATTGCGTAGCACCAAAATCCATCATTGCCTGGTTGAAGTCAGCGGCGCGATCATGAGGAATCAACGACTGCGCCAATGCTGCGAATACCTTCTTACCATCGGTAGAATTTATTGGCGTGTCGATGCCCTCAATTCTGGATAACACTCGATATACGTTACCGTCAACGGCAGCTGCAGGAATGCCATAAGCAGAACTGGCAATAGCAGCCGCTGTATAGTCGCCAACTCCCTTCAAGAGTTTGATATCTTTGAGTGTGTCGGGGAAATGGCCCAGTTTTACAATCTGTCGAGCCGCAGTATGTAAGTTGCGTGCCCTACTGTAATAGCCTAATCCCTGCCAAGCCTTGAGCACATCGTCCTCGCTGGCAGCAGCCAAAGATTCCACATCAGGCCATGTCTGCATGAAGCGATGCCAATAATCCATGCCTTGCACAATACGAGTCTGTTGAAGGATTACCTCACTGAGCCATATAGCATAAGGGTCTCGGGTATGTCGCCAAGGCAAGTCGCGCCCATTTGCTGAGAACCATTCTAATAATGTTGAAGCAAAAGTATTATCCATTTCATTGCAAAAATAGCATAATTTTATTATTTTTGCGACGTAAAACGGAAAAAATATGGATATTAAAGAGTATAGACAAGCTATCCTTGAGGCTGTACTGGCTGCGAAGGATGAGAACGGAGAACCTAAAATAGACGAATTGGAAGCTCGTGAAATGCTCGAAGAACTAGACGACGAGGATTTGTTGGAAGGTATGGAATTCAACACACCACAGGATGTGGCGGATATCATATTAGAAGAGTTCTAGAGTTTCGCATGACATTCGTTGAACTCACATTATATTAATGAAACACTAAAATGGAAAAAAACAATCGTTATGTAGTAGGTTTGGGAGAAGCCCTTTGGGATGTTCTTCCGGAAGGTAAGAAATTAGGTGGAGCGCCGGCTAACTTTGCCTATCATGCTGGTCAGTTTGGTTTACAGACTATAGCAGTAAGTGCACTTGGAGAAGATGCTCTTTCCGAGGAGACTGTTCAGCAGTTGGAGGAGAAGAAATTGAATTATGAGATGCCTCGTGTACCTTATCCTACGGGTACTGTCTTAGTAGAATTGGATGCTGAGGGCATACCAACCTATGATATCAAGGAGAATGTTGCATGGGATAACATTCCTTTCTCTGAATCTATCGAGAATATTGCGCGTCATGCTCAAGCCGTATGTTTCGGTTCTCTTGCTCAACGTAATGTTGTGAGCCGTGAAACCATTTATAAGTTCTTGGATAGCACTCCATCGGATTGCGTGAAGATCTTCGATATCAATTTGCGTCAACAGTTTTACACTAAGGAAGTTATCCAAGAATCTTTGAAGCGTTGTAACATTTTGAAGATCAATGATGAAGAACTCATCACCATTGGTCGTATGTTTGGTTATCCAGGTTTGGATATCGAGAATAAATGCTTCTTGATATTAGGAAAGTACAATCTTGATATGCTAGTGTTGACCTGTGGCGTGAATGGCAGTTATGTGTTTACTCCGGGAAAGGTATCTTATCAGCCAACACCAAAGGTTGAAGTCGCTGATACCGTAGGTGCCGGAGATTCCTTTACAGGTTCTTTCTGTGCTGCTATCTTGCGTGGAAAGACAGTAGAAGAAGCTCATCAATTGGCAGTTCGCGTGAGTGCTTACGTATGTACTCAGAATGGTGCAATGCCACAGATTCCTGATACCTATAAGTGTGATTGATGTGTATGACGGCATGATATGATGCCGTAAACAGATCATATTAAAAGATGAGGGCGCATCAATAGCGATCTATTGAAGCACCCTCTTTCTGCTTGATTATAATTGATAGGATAACTACTTAGATAAGTACTTATCTACTTCTGCAGCAATTTTTCTACCACTTGCCAATGCTCTTACAACAAGTGAAGCACCATTGGCAGCATCACCGGCAACAAAGACATTCTCTGGGAAATCTGGATGTTCAGGACGGAGAAATCCCATGGCTAGGAATACGATGTCGGCCTTGATGATCTCTGGTTTACCTTTCTCTATCATGAGTGGTCTGCCTCCTTCTGGATTTGGCTTCCAGTCGATTTCCTGTACTTTGACACCTGTCAACTTGCCATCCTTACCGAGGAATTCCAATGAATTGATATTCCATCTACGTGTACATCCCTCTTCATGGCTGGAAGTAGTCTTTAAGGTGCGAGGCCAGTTAGGCCATGGATTCTTAGGATCTTCAGGACCAACAGGAGGTTTTGGCATGATCTCTATCTGTGTGACGCTCTTGCATCCTTGACGGTGGGCTGTACCTATACAGTCGGAACCGGTGTCACCACCACCGATGACGAGGACATTCTTGTCTTTTGCGTTTACCAGTTCACCTTTCTTGAATTCCATTCCGGCAAGAACACGGTTCTGCTGAGAAAGTAATTCAAGGGCAAAGTGTACACCGTTGAGATCACGACCAGGAATCTTCAGATCGCGAGCTGTCGGAGTTCCTGTACACAAGACGACAGCGTCATATTTCTTGGCAAGTTCCTGGATGCTGACCTTTTTGTCTTTGCTTAGGGTAGGGTCATTTTGAATGTTTGTGTCGCTCTTGTCACTTTCCAGTACATGGACACCATATTTGAATTCTATACCCTCCTCTTCGAGCAGATGAAGGCGGCGGTTGATGATCTCCTTGTTCAGTTTGAAGTTAGGAATACCATATCTAAGTAGACCACCGGCATTCTCACGAGCTTCGAGGACAGTAACCTTATAACCTTTCTGATTGAGTTGAGTCGCCGTAGAAAGTCCGGCAGGACCTGCACCGATGACAACGGCAGTCTTACCGTTTCTTGATGGTATGCGCACCTTGACGAAATCCTCCTGGAAGGCATGCTCGATGATGGCACATTCATCTTCACGGTTAGTAGTAGGCTCATGTTCCGTCAAGTTGAGGATACATGCCTTTTCGCAGAGTGCAGGACAGATACGTCCTGTGAACTCCGGAAAATCATTCGTTGCAGTAAGCAACTTATACGCCAACTCCCAGTCACCCTTGTATAGAGCATCGTTCCACTCTGGTGGCTTGTTACCTAAAGGACAAGCCCAGTGGCAGAAAGGAACGCCGCAATCCATACAACGACTAGCCTGAGTTCTGCGGTCATTACTATTTAGAGTCTGTTCTACTTCTCCAAAATCATGTATACGGTCGTGGATAGGACGATAGCCAGCTTCTTTACGACCTATTGTTAGAAATGCTTTAGGATTTCCCATTTTCTTCTGTCTTCTTTTTTAGGATTAATAATCGCGCTGCATATCAGCAATCTTCTGTTGCAACTTCTTAACCTGCTCTTCTTGCAGAACTCGCTTGTATTCGATAGGTACTACCTGGATGAACTCCTCTACATAGTGATTCCAGTCGTCGAGCATTGTGCGTGCCAATTTGGAACCGGTATAGAGATAATGCTGTCGGATGAGTTCATGTAGTTCCTTACGGTAGCTGCTCTCTTCAACAAGGTTGATTTCTACCATATCCATATTACAGAAGTAGTCGAAGTTATGTTTCTTATCCCATACGTATGCAACGCCACCGCTCATACCTGCAGCAAAGTTCCTTCCGGTCTCTCCGAGTACTACGACGCGTCCGCCTGTCATATATTCACAGCAATGGTCGCCGGCACCCTCGATGACTGCGATTGCTCCTGAGTTTCTTACACCGAAGCGTTCGCCTACCTTACCGTTGATGTAGAGCTCTCCACTTGTGGCACCATACAGACCGGTGTTACCGGCAATGATGTTGTCCTCGGCAGAGAAGTTGCTACGGATAGGTGGTAGGATGGAGATGCGACCACCTGAAAGACCTTTGGCAAAATAGTCGTTGGTCTCACCTTCAAGTTTAAAGTCAACACCTTTTACCAAGAATGCTCCGAAACTCTGTCCTGCTGAACCTTTGAACTTCACATTGATGGTCTTGTCGGGTAATCCTTCTTCACCATATTTGCTGGCAATCATACCGCTAAGCATTGTTCCTACGGCACGATTGGTATTCTTGATGGCAAAGTCTAGGTTTACTTCCTCCTGATCCTGTATAGCCTTCTGGCAACCGGAAATAAGTTGCTCGTCGAGGATACCTTCAAGGTCGTGCTCCTGAGTCTTGGTGCAGTAGTTGCTGCTGTCACCAGTCTCTGTGTGGAGCATACGAGTGAAGTCGAGACTTTCCCATTTCTCATTATCTGTTTTCTTTGGTATGATCAGATCGGTACGACCAATGATCTCGTTGAGGCTCTTGAATCCCATCTCTGCGAGATATTCTCGTACCTCCTGTGCTAGGAAGGTGAAGAAATTGATGACATATTTATAACTGCCACGGAAATGAGCACGAAGCTTAGGATCTTGTGTGGCTACACCCATAGGACAGGTATTCTGATTACATTTACGCATCATGACACATCCTAGAGTGATTAATGCTGTTGTACCGAAACCGAATTCCTCAGCACCAAGCAAGGCCATCATGATGACGTCACGACCACTCTTCAATTGACCATCGGCCTGAAGACGTACAAGACTTCTTAAGCCATTCTTGACCAATGTTTGTTGGGTTTCTGCGATACCGATCTCCGGTGATATACCTGCAAAGCGCATACTAGAAGCAGGACTTGCACCGGTACCACCTTCTGCTCCTGAGATGACGATGAGGTCGGCTTTAGCTTTTACGACACCTGCTGCAATGGTTCCTACACCACTCTCTGCAACAAGTTTGACGCTGATGGCGGCCTTTGGATTGACATTCTTCAAATCGAAGATGAGTTGTTTCAAATCCTCGATAGAGTAGATATCGTGATGAGGTGGAGGTGATATCAAGGAGATGCCAGGGATAGAGTGACGGGTCTTGGCAATGATCTCGTTGACCTTGAAACCAGGTAACTGACCACCTTCACCAGGTTTAGCACCCTGAGCTACCTTGATCTGAATTTCTTCGGCATTGACCAGATATTCTGTGGTTACACCAAATCGACCAGAGGCTACCTGCTTGGTCTTACTGCTCAGACTGATGCCGTCTACGGTATCATGGAATCGTGAATTATCCTCACCACCTTCTCCGGTATTGCTTCGGGCACCCAACTTGTTCATGGCAAGGGCTAATGCCTCGTGAGCTTCTTTACTTAACGCACCAAAACTCATGGCACCGGTGACGAAATGCTTGACAATGCTTTCTACCGGTTCTACATCCTTGATGTCGATAGGGTTCTTCTTGTAATCGAAGAAATCACGCAGGAAGATAGGACTGTCCTTATGGTCTACCAAGTCGGTATATTTCTTGAATAGATTGTAGTCGCCTTTGCGGGTTGCTAGTTGCAGAGTCGCGATAGTCTCTGGGTTCCACGCATGCTTGATACCATCCTTGCGCCAATGGAACTGACCAAGGGCAGGGAGGAAGTCTGTATTTGTGTTTGTGTCGAAGGCTTTGTCGTGGAAGGCTATCGCATCTTTTGCGATGGTCTTCAAACCAATACCGCCTACTGTGCTGATCTCAGTACCGAAATAGCTCTTTAAGAGGCTCTCGCTTAATCCGATAGATTCAAAGATCTTGGCTCCGCGATATGAGCGGATGGTAGAAATACCCATCTTGGCCATAATCTTGAACAAGCCCTTCTTTACGGCCTTGATATAGTTGGCCTCGGCTGTCTCGTAGTTCTCTTGGATCTTTCCTCGTTTTACGAGGTCATCGAGAACGGCATAGGTCATATATGGACAGAGGGCGCTGGCACCATATCCTAATAGTAGTGCGGCATGCATCACCTCTCTAATCTCACCACTTTCTACAATCAATGCCGTCTGTACACGTTTGCCGACACTGATGAGGTAATGGTGTACGGCACTTACAGCGAGCAGAGACGGTATGGCAACATGTTCTGCGTCGACGTCACGATCGGAGAGGATGATGTAGTTGTATCCATCGTCTACGCTCTTCTCAGCCTGATGGCACAAGTTTTCGAGAGCTTCATGAAGTCCTTCCTCCTTCTTGCTTCGCTCGAAGAGCATCGGCAACTTGATGGTGTTGAATCCTTTGTATCGGATGTTGCAAAGAATATCCAACTGGGTGTTGGTAAGGATAGGATGAGGAAGGCGTACCATCTTGCAGTTAGTTTCGTCAGGGTTGAGGATACCTGTACCCACGCGACCGATGTATTCGGTAAGACTCATCACGAGGGATTCTCGGATGGAGTCAATAGCTGGGTTGGTGACCTGTGCGAACTGCTGACGGAAATAATTGAAGAATATCTGTGGCTTGTCACTTAATACGGCCAATGGGGTGTCGTTACCCATTGAGGCGGTAGGTTCCTGTCCCTTTGTCGCCATTGGTACGATGGTACCTTCGATATCTTCTTGTCCGAAACCGAACTCTATCTCTTTGCGTGTGAGATTATCAACGGAATTGCTGATCTTTCTACCACTGTGAATCTTTTCCAACTGGATACGATTGGTGTTCAGCCATTGACGGTAAGGATGCTCGGTAGCTAACTGCTCCTTAATCTCTCCGTCGTAATAGATCTTTCCTTCTTGGGTATCGATGAGGAGAATCTTACCAGGATGGTATATCGGGCTGGGCGCAGACCGTTACGGTCGAGCATTCCTCCGGCGAATCTTCCGTCGCTGAAAAGTAATGCAGCAGGGCCATCCCATGGCTCCATCAAGATAGAATAGTATTCGTAGAATGCTTTCAAGTCCTCTGATATCGGATTCTTGTCGTTGAAACTCTCTGGTATCATCACGGCCATGGCATGTGGCAGAGAAAGACCGCTCATCACGAAGAACTCGAAGACATTATCTAGACTCGCAGAGTCACTCATACCAGGTTGCACAATAGGAGAAATCTTGCTGATGTCGCCAAGAGAATCTGATGAAAGTACACTCTCACGGGCTTTCATCCATCCTCGGTTTCCTCTGATGGTGTTGATCTCACCATTGTGAGCCAACATTCTGAAAGGCTGGGCAAGGCTCCAAGTAGGGAATGTGTTCGTACTGAATCTACTGTGTACGACAGCCAGACCACTTGTGAAATAGTTGTTGGTAAGGTCTGGATAGTATTGGCGTAGCTGTAAACTTGAGAGCATTCCCTTGTAGATGATGCTCTTGCTTGAAAGAGAACAAATGTAGAAGTCTTTGTCGTCGATTCTCTTTTCAATCTTCTTCCTTATTATATATAAGGTGCGCTCAAAGACTTTTACCTTGTCGTCCGTGACACCTGTGATGAAAATCTGTTTGATGTCCGGTTCTGATGAAAGAGCGGCTTCACCGAGACAGTCAGGATTGGTAGGAACGTTGCGTAAATGCATGAGTGAAAGGCCTTCACGCTCGATCTCCTCAATCATGATAGAGAGTATAGTTTGCTGGCGTTTCTCATCCTTAGGAAGAAAAACAAGACCAGTACCATATTTTCCTTTCTCAGGAACTGGTATACCTTGTAAAAGAATAAATTCGTGAGGAATCTGAAGTAGGATACCTGCACCATCTCCTGTCTTTCCATCTGCGCCCTCGGCACCTCGATGACGTAGGTTTTCTAGAACTTTTAAAGCGTTGTCAACAAGTTCATGACTTTTGTTGCCGTGGATGTTGACGACCATACCGACACCGCATGCGTCATGTTCGTAAGTGTTGCTGTACAATCCCGTTTGTTGTTGCATATAAATTAAATTTTGAAGTTTTTCCTATCAATCTGATTGCAAAATTAAGAAAATGCTTTCGAAATGAAACGCGTACATCTGGAAATATGACTTGTTAAATATATTTTTTTATTACAAAAGTATTAATCTGTAAGTATGTGTGGTATAAAAACAAACAAACTGTAAGTATTCTGATTTGTAATACTTACAGTTTGATATTTTGTTGTAAAAATAGTATTCTGTTTGTTACATAAATCCTAAGAATCGTAATACATCATTCAAATTTGCGACAATGAGCAAGAGAATGAGTATTGTGAATCCCACGTATTCAGCTTTTATCAAGAAGTCCTCACTTGGTTTACGACGGGTGATCATCTCATAGATTAGGAACATGACGTGACCACCATCGAGAGCAGGGATTGGTAGGATGTTCATGAAAGCTAGGATAATGCTCAGGAAAGCAGTCATCTTCCAGAATAGATACCAGTCCCATGTTGTAGGGAACATGCTTCCGATGGCACCGAAACCACCAAGGCTCTTGACGCCGTCTTTTGATGCTACATATTTCATGTCACCGATATAGCCTTTGAGAACATCCCATCCGTATTTGATACCAGCAGGGAAGCTGGCCAAGAAACTGTATTCAATATGGGTTTGCTTGTAGTCTTTCATGACATTGACGAAACTCAAACCAATCTTGATATTATCTGTCTCGGCATCCTTGACCAGTGTAACCTTGGTTGTGTCGGCCTTTGTGGCATTCTTATGAAGAATGACGATAGGAACGGTGAGGATGTCGGTGCTGTCTTTGTGTGACATACCTTTGTTTAGGTCGTCAGACTTTCCTCTTACTATTCTTGTGAAATCAGAACCGGTGATGACCTTCTGACCGTTTATGGCAAGGATCTTATCTCCTGATTGTATACCGATCTTCTGAGCTGGACTTCCCTTTTCTATGCTATCTACAATATTCGGTAGATATGGATACATGAAAGATGGTTTTGCCTTGATCATGTCGAGCATGTTCAAATTGCCAGGCAACTGGATAGATATCTTCTTGCCTTTACGGATAACGTCTACTCGTTTGGCTTGACTGATGTCTCGGTACATATCGCCTCCGAATTCCTTGAACTCTCCGTGGACATCGCTTCCTACAAGGATGTCGTGATCTTGGAATCCTAGTGATTTAGCATAGTTATTGAACTGCATACCTTGGGTGTAGTTCTTTGGCATGATATAGGTGTCGCCCCAAGTAAACATGAGCATCGAATAGATGAAAAGTGCAAGGATAAAGTTCACTGTCACACCGCCTATCATGATCAGCAAGCGCTGCCATGCCGGTTTGCTTCTGAACTCCCATGGCTCAGCCGGTTTCTTCATTTGTTCAGTATCGAAACTTTCATCTATCATTCCTGCAATCTTGCAATAGCCACCTAGCGGAAGCCATCCCAGACCGTAGGTGGTATCGCTGTGCTTTGGCTTGAATTCAAAGATATGGAACCATGGATCGAAGAAAAGATAAAATTTCTCTACTCTAACACCAAAGAGTTTAGAGAAAAAGAAGTGTCCACCTTCGTGTAACAGGACTAAGAGAGATATTGACAGCATAAACTGCAATACTCTGATCAGAATATCTTCCATTTGTTTTTATGCAATTGTTTTATTTGTTATTCATTATTTCTGTGGCTATGCGGCGTGCTTCTGCATCTGTCTGCATGTAGACATCGTAATCGGGATTCTTGTCGAATGGGGTCTTGTTCATCGTCTTTTCGATGATGTCGGCCATTCCGAGGAATGAGCACTGGCCCTTTCTGAATCCTGCATTTACAATCTCGTTGGCTGCATTGAGGATACATGGCATATTGCCTCCCTTGTTGATGGCCTCGTAAGATAATGCTAAGCATTTGAACTTGTTGATGTCAGGTTCAAAGAATTCCAAATTCTGCGCCTTGAAGAGATCTAGGCGATCACCATTCAAACTGAGTCGCTCAGGGAAAGAGAATGCATATTGGATAGGGAGACGCATGTCGGGAACACCTAACTGTGCCTTTACGGCTCCATCCTTGAACTGTACGCCACTGTGAACGATGCTCTGAGGATGTATTAGCACTTGAATCTTCTCTGCAGGGACACCGAAGAGCCATTTGGCCTCCATAACTTCGAAACCTTTGTTCATGAGAGATGCGGAGTCGATGGTTATCTTGGCACCCATGTCCCAGGTAGGATGCTTGAGAGCATCGGCGGCTGTGACATGTTTGAGTTGTTCTGTTGTGAATTTCCTGAACGGACCACCGGAACATGTTAACAGAATCTTCTCTATTTCGTTTTGGTCCTCGCCTACAAGACTCTGGAAGATGGCACTATGCTCTGAGTCTACCGGGAGAAGAGGTACATGATATTGGCTGACAAGATTTAGTATGAGTTCTCCGGCAACAACAAGGGTTTCTTTGTTGGCTAGACAAATCTTCTTCCCAGCCTTGATGGCATGAATCGTAGGGGTGAGTCCTGCAAATCCAACCATTGATGCTAGGACGACATCTATCGGTTCGGCTTCTACAATCTGATTGATGGCATCCTTACCGGCATAAACCTTGATGTCTGGTTCATCACTTAACAGATTTTGTAGTTCCTGATAATGTTCTTCGTTGGCTATTGCCACAGCCGCAGGATGAAAACGATGTGCCTGTTCTGCCAATTTCTCAACAGAATTGTTAGCAGTTAAACAGTAAGCTTCGTATAGATCGCTGTGTTGCGCAATTACATCAAGAGCTTGAGTACCAATACTTCCGGTACTGCCCAAGATACATATTTGTTGTTTTTTCATTATTCTAAATCTAAAATTCCTTCAGGCAAATTGATCTTTATCTGTCGATTCTCGATATCTACCTCTTCTATCAACTCCTCTGAAGCAGGAATCAATATTTCTTTGCCGTTCTCGGTCTTCACCTCGAAAAGTATATTTATGGTGGAATCGTCAACAGACAGAATCGTTCCTACCACATTATTTATATGTAAGTCGATAAGTTGGAATCCGATGATCTGATTCCATGATATGTTTGTAGGGTCGTTATCCGATAACTTGTATGGGAAGTAAACCTCGCATCCTGTTAGGTCTCGGGCTCTATCCTCTGTATCGATATCTTGGAATTTTACAAGTGCTGTGGAGTCTGAACGAAAACGATATTCCTCCATAAAGAAAGGTACAAGGATTTCGTCAATGTCCAGAATCAGATATTGAGCATCAACACGATCGAATACATCGTCATCGAATAGGAGGTTGATCTCACCCTTTACGCCGTGAGGTTTACCTAACTTCCCGATCTTATAAACTTCTTCTTGCTTAATCATTTACACGGGTAATCTTTGCTCCCAATTGATTCAGTCGCTTCTCAATATTCTGATAGCCACGGTCAATTTGAGCTATATTTGCAATTCTACTTGTTCCGTTCGCACTCATGGCAGCGATCAACAAGGCGATACCGGCACGAATATCCGGACTTGTCATTCTGCCTGCTCGTAAGGTGATCTTTCTGTCATGTCCCACGACAACGGCACGATGTGGGTCGCATAAGATGATCTGTGCTCCCATATCGATGAGTTTGTCAACAAAGAATAGTCGACTCTCGAACATCTTCTGATGAATGAGCACGGTTCCGCGAGCCTGTGTCGCTACGACGAGTAAGACGGAAAGAAGGTCTGGAGTAAGTCCTGGCCAAGGTGCATCGGCTAGTGTCATTATTGTTCCGTCGATGAAGGAATCGATGACGTAGCTCTCTTGTTTAGGAACGACAAGGTCATCACCTTCGATGTCGATTTTTACACCTAACCTTCGGAATGCCTCCGGGATGATACCCAGATTCTTTACAGAAACATCCTTGATGCGTATGCCTTCGCCAACCATTGCAGCCATTCCGATGAACGATCCTACTTCTATCATATCAGGAAGAATCTTATGGTCTGCTCCATGAAGGCTCTTTACACCTACGATGGTAATCAAATTGCTACCGATGCCACTAATATTTGCGCCCATAGCGTTGAGTAGATGGCACAGTTGCTGAATGTAGGGCTCACAGGCAGCATTATAGATAGTCGTTGTACCCTCGGCTCTTACCGCTGCCATGATAATGTTGGCGGTTCCTGTGACAGAAGCCTCGTCGAGTAGCATGTAGCATCCCTTGAGTTTTTCTGCCTGAATTTCAAAGACGTTGCGCTCATCGTCGTGGACGAAATGTGCCCCAAGATTCTTGAATCCTAAGAAGTGAGTATCCAAGCGACGTCGACCAATCTTGTCGCCACCAGGTTTGGCAATAGTAGCTTTCCCAAATCTGCCGAGGAGAGGACCGATCATCAACACGCTACCACGAAGTTGTGAGCATTTCTTGACGAATGCAGCACTTTGCAGATAATTTAGGTCTAGTTCGTCAGCCTGGAAAGTCATATCGTTTTCGGCATTTTTGGTGACCTTTACTCCAATCTCTTTCAGAAGAAGAATAAGGTTGTTCACATCGAGGATGTCCGGGATGTTCTTAATCCTGACAGGGTCGGAGGTGAGTATTGTCGCACAGATCACTTCCAAGGCTTCGTTCTTAGCTCCCTGAGGAGTAATAGTACCTTTGAGCGGATGACCGCCTTCTATGATGAAAGACTCCATTTACTTTTTCTTTTTCTTACTGTTATTAATTTCTTTCTCGTTGATTTTCTCAAACTGGAAGGTGTCCAGATCCAACTGGATTTTTCCGTCTGTGAACTTTGCCAAATCAGATGCAACTTTCTCATCATCGCAAGAGCCATGACTCCATGATATCAGGTCACGCTTCATCTGGTTGGCAACGATTTTTGTCAACTCATCACGTTCTTCACCAGGCTCCATGTCCTTCAACTTCTGGAAAGCTTCGAACATCAAGTTGCCATAATGCCTTACGGGGATACGCTTCATAGGATATTCTATAGCCTCCGGTTTTGTAGCGATCTTTTTGGCATTGCTGATGTCGAAAGGATAGTCGATGTCTAATTTGAAATCGCTGATCAATGCCAACTGGTCCCATAGCTTGCGCTCATGGTCCTCGGTGGCACTATTCTGCGGAAACATACGATCCATGATGGCGACGATAGACTCTGCACATTTCTGACGCTCGTCTCGGTCTTCAATGGTCATACAGTAATCTACCATATTCTGAATGGTTCTGCCATACTCTGGGAGAATCAGTTTTTCGCGTTGCGTGTTGTAATCCAATCCGTCTAATTTCATTCTTTACTATTCTTATAGTTATTTTTCTTGCCCGCTGCCGGATTAGAGCAGACTCTTAGGCTTCTTAGCAACAAAGTCCTTCAGATAGAACGGTACGAAGTATGCGACATCTTCGTATTTTTCCAATGCTATGCGCTTCTCTGCAAGTGGAAACATATTCTTGGCCAATGGCTCGATGCCCTCGATGAGGTGAGCATTAGGATGATTGATGGTATCCATACATTTGGCTGCACCGTTTCCGAAGAAATATACAGGTCCCTTGTCGAGGAATTCTTTGTATGTTTCTGCATCTACCACGTCAGCCTGAATAGGACGATGTTCTTTGAGAGCACGGTCGAAGACTTGTGCGTAAACTTCCATGCGGCGAGCGTCGAGCATAGGAACGAGCAATGCGTTATCCTCTGTCACCATCTCTCTGAGAAGTACCGGTACTGTCATGAGTTCCAGTGTAGGGATTGCGATAAGCTTTGCTCCACGTCCATAGCATATACCCTTTGCCATACTTGTTCCTATACGTAGACCTGTATATGAACCTGGCCCGCAACTTACCGCTACGGCATCCAATGGAATGGCATGGTTATCAATAAATGATAAGGCTTCGTCAACGAAAACGCCGAGCTTTACGGCGTGGTTAGGACCACTGTGATCCTCCTTGTTGAAGATGCATTCTGCATCATTACTTACTGCTACTGAGCACACGTCGGTGCTTGTTTCAATGTTTAATATGCACGACATAAACAAAAATATTCTTATAATAAGGTGCAAATTTACGTTTTTTTCCGCGAAAATTTGTACTTTTGCAAAAAATTAACGCGAAAGTAACAATGATACAGTCAATGACAGGTTACGGCAAATCAGTCGTAGTCTACAAGGAAAAGAAAATTAATGTTGAGATTAAGTCATTAAATTCTAAGGCTTTGGATCTCTCTGCTCGTATCGCTCCTCTCTATCGTGAGAAAGAGATGGAAATTCGTCAAACTATTGGTCGTGCCTTGCATAGAGGTAAGGTCGATTTCTCTATATGGATCGAGAAGGATGTGCTCGCTGATGCAGCTCCTATCAATGCTTCTCTTGTAGAAAATTATTATCAGCAAATTAAGGAAATTTCTGCAAAAACGGGTATACCAGAACCTACAGACTGGTATGCTACATTGCTTCGCCTTCCTGATGTCACAACTAAGAACGATGTCGAAGAGTTGTCGGAGGAAGAGTGGAATGCTGCTCGCAAAGCTATCGATGAGGCTTTGGATAATCTGATCAACTTCCGTAAGCAAGAGGGTGCTGCTCTTCAGAAGAAGTTTACTGAGAAGGTGGATAATATCGAAAAGTTACTGAAGAGTATCGAACCTTATGAGAAATCTCGCGTTCCTAAGATTAAAGAGTCTATCATCAAGGGACTGGAACAGATCCCTGAAGTGGAATATGATAAGAATCGTCTTGAGCAAGAGTTGATCTACTATATCGAGAAACTTGATATTAGTGAGGAAAAGCAGCGCTTGACAAATCACTTGAAGTATTTCCGTGAGACGATGATGGAAGATTGTCCTGTAGGTAAGAAGCTGGGATTTATCGCTCAGGAGATGGGTCGCGAGATCAATACGACAGGTTCTAAGAGCAATCAGGCCGAGATGCAGAATGTTGTTGTTAAGATGAAGGACGAACTTGAGCAGATCAAAGAGCAAGTTCTCAATGCACTATAATGATTATGGATAATAAAGGTAAGTTGATTATATTTTCAGCTCCAAGTGGCAGCGGTAAGAGTACCATTGTCCAGTATTTGATGAAAGAACATCCAGAGCTTAATCTGGCGTTCTCTGTGAGTTGTACATCTCGTGCTCCTCGCGGAACAGAAAGGAATGGAGTGGAATATTTCTTCCTGACCCCAGAAGAGTTCAAGGCAAAGATTGCTAATGATGAATTCTTGGAGTATGAGGAAGTGTACGAGGATAGATTCTATGGAACATTGAAATCTCAGGTCGTTAATCAAACTGAGAAAGGTGAGAATGTGGTCTTTGATGTTGATGTCAAGGGTGGATGTAATATCAAGAACTTCTATGGTGATAAGGCGTTGAGCGTTTTTATCCAGCCCCCTTCGATAGAAGAACTCCGTCGCCGCCTGGTAGGACGTGCTACGGATGCTCCTGAGGTTATCGAACAACGTTTGGCCAAGGCTGGCTATGAGCTGACATTTGCTCCGAAATTCGATCATGTCGTCGTTAATGACGATTTGGAAAAGGCAGAACAGGAAACTCTGAAACTCGTTGAGGAGTTTTTGGCAAAATAATAATGAAAAAGAAGACGGGCATCTTTGGTGGGTCTTTTAATCCCATTCATGTGGGACATATAGCCCTTGCTCGGCAGCTTTTGAAGTGTGCCGGTCTTCAGGAAGTGTGGTTTGTGGTTTCTCCGCAAAACCCTTGGAAGAGTGAGCAAGAACTGTTGGATGATGAAAGCCGTTTGAATATGGTTCGTATCGCTTTGCGTGATGAAGAGAATCTGTTGGCTTCAGACTACGAATTTCATCTTCAACGTCCTTCGTATACGTTGAATACATTGCGCCATCTCTCCAAAGACTATCCGGATCGAGAATTCGTCTTGTTGATAGGTGGCGACAATTGGAAACAATTTGATAAGTGGTATGGTTATCAGGAGATTCTCAGCAATTACTCTATTGTTGTATATCCACGTAGAGGAGAACATGTAGAAGAGAAGGAACTTCCCGAGAACGTGTCAGTTGTAGACACACCACTTCTAGATATCAGTAGTACAGAAATACGTAATCGCATACTTCAAGGTCAGTCTATTCATGACCTTGTTCCAAAGTCTATAGAATCGCTTGTTTTAAGAAATTATCAGAAATGAAGATATTACAACGATTGAAAAAATATTTGGAGTTTGTGTTCGTGCCAATCCGTAAGAGCGCGACATTTTTTACCTTCATGTATTTGTTGGGAATTCTTAGTGCATTTTGTACACTTCCCGATACAGATGGAGCAGAACTTTATGGAAATCTATTCTTGGAGTTATTCGTAGATCTCTATTGTTGTTGTGCTGTTCTATTGTTGATTCCACGCATTGCGCGTAGATGGATAACGGTATTCCTCTACATTATATTATATGTAGTAGCATTAATAGACGTATATTGTTTCGTCAATTTTGACTCTACGCTCAACCCATCTATGCTCATGCTTGTCGGAGAGACCGATAGCCGAGAAGTTGGAGACTTCTTATCCTCTTTGGTCAGTCCGGATTTACTCTTTAGTAGGGTAGGTTGGATACTTTTGTTAGCCGTTGTAAATATTATCGTTTCGTGGGAACCTCATATCATCAAGAAAGTCAAAGGCGTAGCCTTGGACAGTTATCTGAAGGTTCGCAATCAGATTATAGGCTTCTTCGAACATTATCATACCTATTTGAGTCTATTTTGCGTCGTTATCCTTATCTGGGGTGCAATAAGTAGCGTACCGAACAAAATAGGATGCTGGAAGTTGATGACAGGTCGCACGATAGGTGAGGTAGAGCATACCCTGACCGAGAAAGACCACGGTCAGATGTACATTCCTATCTACCGACTGATATTCAGCGCCTATGCCAACACATTGGCAGCCCAGCAGATTGGCTTGTTGATAAAGGCAGCCGACAAGGTAAGTGTCGATAGCTGTTCATATCGTTCTCCGAATATCGTTCTAATCATTGGTGAAAGCTATGGCAAGCATCATTCTCAGCAATATGGTTATCCATTAGAGACGACACCACGTCAGGTAAGACTTGAGAAGTCTGGATTCTTAACCAAGTTTGATGATGTGATAACCTGTTGGAATCTTACCAGCTTCGTCTTTAAGAATGTTTTCTCACTTCATGTCATTGGTGAGAAAGGAGAATGGTGTGATTATCCATTGTTCCCGGAGGTATTCCGTAAGGCAGGCTATCACGTCAGCTTTATTACCAACCAATTCTTACCAAAGGCGAAGGAAGCAGTGTATGATTTCAGCGGAGGATTCTTCTTGAACAATCCAAAGTTGAGCAAGGAGCAGTTTGATACACGAAATACGAGTCTTCACTATTTTGATGAAGACCTTCTGAAGGATTATGATCAATTGAAGAGTCAGAATGGAAAATATAATCTGACGATATTCCATCTCATTGGTCAGCACGTCAACTATCGTACGCGTTTCCGTAATTCGCAGACACATTTCTATGCCTCTACCTATGATGAGATGCGTCCTGAATTGACGAATAAGCAGAAGAAGGTTCTAAGCTATTACGATAATGCAGTTCTCTATAACGACTCTGTAGTTTATCAGATCGTGAAGAAGTTTAAAAAGCAAGATGCCATCGTCATCTATATGCCAGACCATGGCGAAGAGTGTTATGAAGAGAATCGTGGATTCATCTGTCGAAATCACTCTGCCAATATAGATTGGCCTTTGGCACATTACGAGTTTGAAATTCCGTTTTGGATATATTGTAGTCCTAAGTATGCTCACAATCATCCGGAGATATTCCAGCAGATTGTTCAGGCACGTCATCGTCGCTTTATGACCGATGCGTTACCACATCTGTTACTATATCTAGCTGGAATTCATACGAAGGATTATCATGATGAATATAACCTTCTGAGTCCGAACTATAAGGAAGACCGTCCTCGTATTTTGAAGAATACGACAGATTACGATCGATTACGAGAAGAACATTTTAAAGAAATGAAGCGTAAATGAACAATCAAGAATTATTAACTCGTACTGAGTGCAATGTCCTTCGTGGACTGGCGATTATCGGTATTGTTATGCACAATTTCTGTCATTGGCTGAATCCGATCGTCAAGGAGAATGAGTATCAGTATTTCAGTCATAATGTAGAGTGGTTTTGGCAGGTTATGCTGAGTCCAGATGAGAAAATGCTGGCACATCAGTTTTCCTTCTTTGGTCATTACGGTGTACCAGTCTTTCTTTTCCTAAGTGCTTATGGCTTAGTTCGTAAATACGAATCTCGTGAAGAAACTATGGTACAGCGTTTTTCGCTACAGTCATTATGTTTTGTACGTTATCATTTTCTGAAATTATTCAAGATGATGATTGTTGGTTTTGTAGCATTCACGATGGTTGACGCAATTACTCCGAACTCCCATCATTATGCCTTTTTAGATGTTGTTGCCCAGATGGGTATGTTCAACAACCTTTTACCTCATCCGGATGACATTAT
Organism: uncultured Prevotellaceae bacterium; assembly: GCA_902775075.1. The sequence goes on from CACYKX010000040.1 coordinate 18,470, forward strand.
ATGGCCAGGGCCATATTGGTTCTTTGGTCTGATGCTTCAACTCTATATCGTTTATCGACTGTTCCTGTATCGCAGAAATTGGAAATGGATTGTTGGCGCTATTGTTGTCTGTTGGCTCTTACAGATATTCTGTGACCCAGAAGGCGATATGCTGAACAGAATACGCTATAATTTTATAGGAGGTATGCTGCCATTTGGCTTGGGTATACTTTATGCAAAATATGGTCGACCATTAAGTCAGCAACAGAATGCCATCATGCTGATCGTGTCGACAGTACTTATATTGATCTTCAGTTCATCATATCAGTTATGGTACTTTGTTCCAGCCTTTGTCTGCACATTCTGTATAGGTTTTGTAAAGACCATCGGAAAGATGACATACCTGTTCAACCATTTAGATTGGGTAGGTTCTATTAGTGCGGCAATGTTTGTCTGTCATCCTATTACCCGCAAAGTTTTTATACCGATCAGTCGTCAGGGAGATCTTTATTGTGGTCTGTTACTTTATGTGATAGCGACGATAGCCTTATCGTGGGTATTCCGTGAGTTTATGAAGAAAATACCAAGTCCGAAGTTGAAATGAACTTGAAGATCAAAGACATAGAACTGGCAAACATCAGTCGTTATCGCGGTGAGTTGATGGGTATGGCAATGGTTTTCATTATTCTTTTCCATGCCGACCTACCTCGTAATGATATGTTTTATGGCCTGCGAAGAATGGGAAATGTTGGTGTCGACATGTTTCTCTTTCTGAGTGGTGTCGGTTTATGGTTCTCGTGGATGAAGACCCCATCCTATAAGCGTTTCTTCAAGCGCCGTTATCTTCGTATCTATCCAGCATGGCTGATCATTGCTTGTCTGTTTTATATACCCCGTTTCCATGGCGGGAGTGTGATGTCTTGGGTTGACTTGATAGGTGATATTACCATAAATTGGGATTTCTGGCTTCATGACGAACTCAACTTCTGGTATATACCGGCAACGATGATGCTTTATCTCTTTGCACCATTCTATATGGAACTCGTCAAGAAGCATCCTATCTATCGATGGCTTCCTGTCGTGATGATTCTATGGTGCATACTGGTACAATATGTTACACCAATCCATAATGTTGTAGGTCATATCGAGATATTCTGGAGTCGTGTGCCGATTTTCTTTATCGGTATCAATATGGGAGAACTCGTGCGTACCAAACAGAAAATGGACGGGGCCAGTATTTGGATGATCATTATCATGTTTGTGATGACGCTGGCCTCAAGTATATTCCTTGAGCAGCAACGTCATGGACAGTTCCCATTATATATAGAACGTATGCTTTACATTCCGCTTACGATAACATCGATACTTCTTCTCAATCGACTATTCCGCCGTACACCGAAGTGGTTTAATAAGAGTTTCAAGTTTATCGGTGCTCTGAGTCTAGAATGTTATCTTATCCATATCCATTTTGTATTGGATTATTTGCCGCATCATTGGAGTTATTGGCCAACATTCTTAGCATGTACAACCATCACCCTACCATTGGCATGGCTGTTGTGCAAGATAGTTACTTGGATTTCTAATCAGTTGAATAAAGTTATACCAGAATGAAGAATTTAATCAAACTATTACGACCTAATCAGTGGATCAAGAATTTCTTTGTTTTTGGTCCGTTGGTCTTTGGTGGAGAGTTATTCATCAAGGAGTCCTTCTTAGAGGGTGTCATCACATTCTTCGCCTATAGTTTTGCAGCATCATCGATATATTGTTTCAACGACATTCATGATGTAGAAGACGATCGCCACCATATCACGAAGTGTCATCGTCCGATAGCATCAGGGGCCATCAGTATCGCACAAGCCTATGGACTGATGATCTTAATGTTCATGTTGGCTATGGGCACAGTAGCACTCATGTATCTCATCCCGGAGAGTGCTGACGGACGACCATTGCAGGTAGGTGGAGTCATTCTCTTTTATTGGTTGCTTAATCTAGCATATTGTGCCAAGCTCAAACAGTTTGCAATCATCGATGTCTGTATTGTCGCTTTTGGTTTTGTCCTTCGTCTGCTGGCAGGTGGTTTCGCCACAGATGTCGTATTAAGTAAGTGGATTGTGCTGATGACCTTCCTGCTGACCCTCTTTATGAGTTTTGCCAAGCGTCGTGATGATGTACTTCTTATGGAGGAAACCGGTAAGGCACCACGAAAGAATACAATTCGATATAATCTTACTTTCATCAACCAAGCCATTACCATCACAGCATCAGTAACCCTAGTATGTTATATTATGTATACTGTGAGTCCCGAGGTTATCAAGAATTTCCATACCGAGAATCTCTATCTCACCAGTATATTTGTACTTGTAGGATTGCTCCGATATATTCAAATTGCTGTCGTTGATGAGAAGAGCGGAAATCCTACGAAGATTATCCAGAAAGATCATTTCACACAGTTGGTAGTCCTAGCATGGCTTCTTGCCTTTATCCTTATTATATATGTGATGTAACGTATATACCCAGATGAAAAGAAAAGTATATTGTTATGATTTTGATGGCACGATAACCCGTAAGGATACGTTCCTCGAGTTTATCAAATATACCAAGGGAACCTTTCGCTTCCTTCAGGGATTCCTCCTTTATAGTCCTTTGCTGATATTGATGAAACTCCATCTGTACCCCAACTATAAGGTGAAGCAGAAAGTGTTCAGTTACTTCTTTCATGGAGAATCTATAGACGCCTTCAATCATCAGTGTCGAAGTTTTGCGCGAGATTGTGCAGATCTGTTGAGGGAATCAGCCAAGACATTACTCCGTAAGGCGATAGCAGAAGATGCAACTATATTTATCGTTAGTGCCAGTATAGATAATTGGGTAGCTCCATTTTTCAAGGATTCCGTAGTGTCCGATTTCAATCCTACAGATTTACATATCTTGGGAACACAAATCGAGGTTGTAGACAATAAGATAACCGGTCGCTTCTTATCCCGAAACTGTTATGGACAGGAGAAAGTAAACCGTATCCAGCAGATGCTTACAGCACCACGCGACGAATATCATATCATAGCCTATGGTGATAGCCGAGGAGATCAAGAAATGTTAGCTTATGCCAATCAAGGATATTATAAACCATTTAGACGATAAACAGCGCCAAGGATTGGGCGAGGTTATTCGCTTTGGTATTGTTGGTGTCATTGCTGTTGCCATACAATATCTATGTTACCTATTGGTTGTAGCATTGTTGGAATATATGATGCCAGACTGGGACAATCATGTTATTGTGACATCAGCCAACACGATAGCATATGTGATCAGTTTCATCTTTAATTATATTGCCAGCACCCGTTACACCTTTAAGGTGAAGTCTAATGTCAAACGCAGTGCAGGTTTTGTATTCTCACATATCATCAACTATCTATTGCAGACAGTCGTATTGAACTTCTTTGTGGGAATAGGTCTGAACAAACAAATCGCGATGATGCCTATGTTTGCGATTACCGTACCGACAAATTTTATATTAGTAAGGTTCTTTTTAAAGAGATAGACAAAATGAAAAATCCATTCCATATATTTAGAATCAAAAGAGAAGAGCGATGGCTAGCTTTGGCAGCATTCTTTCTTATCACTGTGCTCAATGCACTATGTATCTACAAATATTTTGATAAGTTTACGCAGATAACAAACAATTATCATGATCTGTTTGTAAAGAACTTCCATATCTCGGGATTCGATCCGATAACCTATACAGTGGTGTCTCATTGGGATACAGAATATAATATCTATCGTCATCCTCTGTTGGCATTTTTTATGTATGTACCCAACCAATTGAATCAAGGGTTGATGATGCTTACAGGTATCAACCTCGTACAATTTGTTGTTGCAGCGATTTTGATATTCTGTTCATTCTATGCTTTCATCTTTTTCTATCGCATACTTCGCGAAGTTGTAACATTGAAACGTGTTGATGCTACGATCCTGACGATATTTTTCTATAGCTTCTCCTATATTCTTGTATCATCGATCGTTCCCGACCATTTCATTTTGTCGATGTTCATGCTCATCCTTACCCTTTATGTTGCGGGAAAGAAGATGCAGCGTAATCACCCGTTTACTAAGTGGCAGACCATTTTGTTCTTTTTTATCACAGCAGGTATATCGTTGAATAATGGAGTGAAAGTGTTTCTTGCAAATCTCTTTGTTAACGGAAAGAAGTTTTGGCGCCCGGCCAATTTGATTCTCGCTGTGATTATCCCATCGGCATTAATATGGCTAGGAGCGAGGATGGAATGGAGTCATTTCGAAAAACCGAAATATCAGCATCGACAGGAGGTGAAAGCGCAAAAAGATTCTATACTTCGTGCCAATCTCTATAAGAATTATCTTGATACTGTTTCTGCAACAGATAGCGCAGAGATTGCTGCAGGATTCCAGCAACTTATGAAGAAGAGAATTCACGATAAGTATGTCAGCGATCACCAGAAGCCTTGGAATCTGCATACAGGTAAACCTATCAACAAGACGGAATTCGGACAGTGGACGGATATCTCAACTCCACGATGGGCAACTCTCGTAGAAAATTTCTTCGGAGAACCAATACAGTTACATCGCGACCATTTATTACAGGATACGTTGACAAAGCGTCCTGTCATCGTAGAATACCGTTGGATAGGTAGTTATGTTGTTGAGGCTATCATCATGCTGATGTTTATCCTTGGCATTTGCTTTGCCCGTCGGAGTCGTTTCTTCTGGATGGCATTTAGTTTCTTTATCTTCGATGTCTTCATTCATATCATCCTAGGCTTTGGCATCAATGAGGTATATATCATGGGAGCACATTATCTCTTCATCATCCCACTTGCCATCGCCTACCTCGTAAGAAGACTTATCGGAAGAGGTATCGACATAGTTCGAATCATGCTTTCCCTGATAGCCGTTTATCTCTATCTCTATAATATTACGTTACTCACCCAATATATACTGGAGTGATAAAAACATATAATATGAAGAACCCATTTAGAATCTTTAAGATTAGTAAGGAAGAAAGATGGCCATCAGTGGTTATCCTCCTATATCTGTTGGCTTTGAATGCGTTAGCTATCTATCAGCATTT
>CACYKX010000041.1:0-2785 GCA_902775075.1 uncultured Prevotellaceae bacterium
TGTGAGGCACGCCATCCACATAAAATCCCATGGTGGGACCATTGGTCTTCGATCCTACGCCACGCACAAATACGGGCGATGTCTGTCGGCTACCGTATTCCGGTATATAGAAATTTGGCACCGTGTATCCTAGATCCTTTATACTAGTCATCTCCGTCTGACGCACAAAAAAACTGGAAAGAACGGTTTCCGAGATCGCTTCGCGTCTGGGAGCATCTTGTTTGAAGCCTATCACTTCCACACCTTCCATATCTACATAGCGGGCCACCGTCGTATCTGTCTCCTCTTCTATCTCGTCAGCAAAGACACTAAACGGGCAAAATAACATCATTAATAATGTAAACTTCAATTTCATTTCTTTTTGTCTTGGTTTGTTTTTACGCTGCAAAGGTATAGCTTTTATCGATACTGCACAATCCCCATTTATATGGATTTTAACTATATTCAGCATGATAGAACCAACTTATTAAAACCTTTGGCAGTCTTCGGGACTTGCAAATAGGCTCGTAGATAGCCTTTTTATTAATGTCACCTTTCATTGTTTTCGCCACACATTCGCCATGCAACTTCTGGATAAAGGAGTTGACATATACACGATTACCGCGCTTCTTGGCCATAGGCAGGTTTCAAGCACACAGAACTATGCGAAGATAACTCCCAAGAAGGTACTTGAAGCCATCATGAAGATAGGATAAGACATATCTTCAGCTTTATATAAGTTCGGCAATAATGTTGATTTGTTGCCGAATTTATGTTTTCAAAATGACCTCATAAAAAGGAAAATAAGGCTGGATATAAGGAAAAGGTTATTAGGTTTGCACCAAAAGCCTGTAAATCGAATAGTCTTTTGCCGTCAAAAAAGAGAGAAGGGAAACTCGGTTTACTTGAACAAAGAATAGTTTAGTTTATACCCATATTAAATATCCATAACCTAAACTAAACCTTTTATCTTCCGACAATGAAACCTTGTCATCAAATACGGTTCTCAAAAAAGCAATAGAAATAACAATGAGCATCACTAAAGAGCACAACAGATTCATTCCTTGCTCGCTTCTCAGCGATTGCAAGAATGTGCAAAAATCTGCGTTAAAAAGTGTAAACGTGCAAAGAACTGGAAAATCGTTTTTGCAGATGTTTGCATTTTCTTTTTTTTGACGGCAGCCATATTTGCAGATTTTTGCCTATTTTACGTCCCCCCACCGTCCCTCGGAGTCACTTTAGTCACCCTAAAACAAAGGCATTTGTATTGATTGTCAGTCACTTATATTTGCAGATAGTAACTTCTGCATCGGAAAGTAACGCCAAAAATACAAGGACAAATCAAATACAAATCAAATATAGCTAAGTGCAAGTAGTATAAGTAAATACGATAATTCATATCTTATGTTAATTATATCCGAAATGTGTTTGATTTGTCATTTATTTGTTGTTACTTTGTTGCTCAGAGATTATCAAGCAACAAAGTAACAAAATTATGGTAAAAGCAAAAGAACCTATCAGGTTAAGACAGCGAACCACTAAATCAAGGCGAACGTCCTTATACCTCGATGTATACATGAACAGCCAACGATCGTATGAATATCTTAAATTATCACACGCGCGATGATAAGCAAAGGAAATAGATTCTGCATAGATAAGTTTGATTCACAACGATGAGAATATATTGCGATTGTTTAATTATAAGCTAAAATGATTATGAAGAAAAAGTTAATGATGGCTACCTTATGTCTAATAGCTATGGCAGCCCATGCCCAACAAAATCTGAGTTGGGGACAAGGCTCTCAAGTGGCTTCGCCAGTAGTGAATTCCAATAATTCCGTGACATTCAACCTGATTGCCCCTGAGGCTCAGAAAGTGCAGATCACAGGCGATTTTCTGCCACCAAAGACGGTAGAATATCAGGGGAACACCTATAATACGCCAGGGGTTGCTGATTTTGTGAAAGATGCCAATGGAACGTGGAGTTTTACATCTGATGTTTTAAAACCTGAACTCTATACCTATAATATAATAGTGGATGGTGTCAAGATTATCGATCCGCTGAATGTCTATAATATCCGTGATATCAATAATTTGTTTAGTGTGCTACTTATTGGAGGTGACCAGCGTACCGATCTCTATAAGGTCAACAAGGTGGCTCACGGCACCGTCAGCAAAGTGTGGTATGAGAGTCCTACGGCAAGAATTACCCGTCGTCTGACCGTCTACACACCTGCTGGTTATGAGGCCAGTGGCAAGGAGTATCCCGTACTTTATCTGCTACATGGTATCGGTGGCGACGAAAACGCATGGAGCGAACTGGGACGAGCTACCCAGATTCTCGACAACTTGATAGCACAAGGTAAGGCGGAGCCTATGATAGTAGTGATGACCAATGGTAATATCTCACAAGAAGCTTGTCCTGGTGAGACCTCCGAAGGCTTTAAAGTTCCCACTATGATGCTGCCAAAGACGATGGAAGGTAGCTTCGAGAACGCATTCCCTGATGTTGTTAAGTTCATAGAGAAAACCTATCGCGTGAAAAAGGACAAGGCTCATCGTGCCATCGCAGGACTTTCTATGGGTGGTTTCCATAGTCTCTACATATCTATCAATAATCCCGATTTATTTGATTATATAGGTTTATTCTCAGCTGCTGTGGATCAGCAGCAGAACGGTAATGGTGAAGGTCATCCAGAGATATATGCCAATCGTAATGCTAAGATAAACCAGTTGTTTAGCAAGAATCCTAAACTCTTCTGGATAGGTATTGGAAAAACCGACTTTTTGTATAAAAACAACAGCA
>CACYKX010000041.1:2828-19302 GCA_902775075.1 uncultured Prevotellaceae bacterium
AGGTGGTCATATCTGGCGCAACTGGCGTATCTATCTTACAGAATTCGTTCCGTTACTTTTTAAGTAACGAATGTTAAGGATGATGGGCTGGAAAAACTATCACTTGAGTGATGAATCTAGAAGAAATATTTTATAATATTTAAACTTTGATTCGGGTTCTGTTAACAGAAATCGTGTACTGTTTTGTGTTCATTCTAGAACAAATTGGATTCTATTTACCCCCAAAATATCCCCTACTCCCTTCTCCGGAGGTTGATCTTCCGAACGAAGTTAACTGCATCGGCTTATGCAGTTAACTTCGTAAGCTGATGCGAATAGGTTTGTAGCCTTACGTTGTTAACTAATAAGCCGATTTTCCCAGTATATTTTGATAGTAGAATACATGTCAAAATATATCTTACTGATAATCAAATAGTTGCATTTCAGTTCTAATTTTGATATTCATAATCAATCCTTCATTAATTCTGAATTTACAAATTATGAGCACCTTTCTTCGGTTAAAAATTAAGGAATTTAACGTTCGTTGAACGTTGGAGCATTCAACTTAATAATGCAACAACTTCCTTTATTTTGAATTCATCGAACTCACATCATAATATATCGATAAAACAGGTTGTGCCTAACTTTCCGGAATCGGTCTTTCTTATGAGCAGAAAGAGAAACTATCTCTTTCTGCTCTTTTCCTTAGGTAGATTCAGTTTCCCGAGATTCTATATACTTTATTTCATAAAAAAGGATGGGGTGACGCCAAACTTTTTGGTAAAGCAACGGGTGAAATATTTGGGATCGTTGAAGCCAACCTTGAAGGCTATCTGTGCCACATTGCGGTTGGCATCATTCTTGAGCAACATATCCTTGGCTATCTCGAGACGATAACTGCGCATAAATTTGGAGGTGGACTCGCCCGTCTCTGCGGAGATGATCTTGCAGAGGGCTGATCGACTTACATCAAGACTCTCGGCTAAACTGTTTACGTCGAATTCGGCATTTGAATAATTCTTTTCCATGATCTCTGTGAGGCGCTCCATGAATGTCTTCACATCTATGCGGTCGGCCTCCACACTCTTCTTCAGACTCGCCTTGATTCGGTGCTGGGTGAGGAGGATATTCTCGATACGACCCTGCAACTGTTCGGGTTCTTCGCTATTCTTCAGTGCATCGACAATGGGCTTCATCAGTCGTTCTGCTTCTCGATAGCGCAACTCGGCTACATGCTTGTTGTACAGGTATTTAACAACAGAGAGTAAAACTATTAGTACAATAGTCACAAACCACCAACTTTTCCAGAAATAGGGCGAAACTATGACGCCTAAGGTGATTACGGCGTCGTTGGTATCGTTAAGCGTGGATACGTATTTCACCTCAAATTGATAATGTCCTGATGGCAGATTGGTATAGCGCACGCTGTTTTGTCCGGCCGGCAACTGGGTCCAGTCATCGTCGAAACCTTTCAAACGATAGCTGTACACACCTTGCGTTTCTGATCCGTAGTTTAGGGCAGAGAAACTGATTTCTATCGATTTGTCGCCTTCGTGCAGATGTATTTCGTCAGCAATAGAGATGTCTTGATCCATATATCGCCCATCGGCATACGCTATTTGGTTGGCCACAGAAAGACGGGTAAAGCGCAAGTGACCTTGATACAAGGTCATACTATTGTCGCCTTCTAAGATCGTAAAACCTTCTGTGCCGCCCAAGAGAATGCTTCCGTTTGGACCATTGACGGCAGAGTTCCAGTAGAATTGGTTGGTGATGAGTCCGTCGCTCTGATAGTAGTTGTAGCACATACCGGTCTTGGGGTCGAAATGCGAGAGTCCGTTGTCGGTGGTCAACCAGAGTTTACCGTTTTTGTCTTCTACGATTCCTTTCACGGAATTGTTTGGGAGACCGTTTTTCATGGTGTATACCTTAAAACTTTCATGGCCTTGTTGGTCGACTTCGCGATGATAGAGACCATATCCGTTGCTTCCTAACCATAATGTACCATCTTTTGACTGACAAAATGAACATATTTTGTCAATGATTCCACTCTTAGGATTATCAAGTTTATTCGTTAAAACTCGGTATTTGAAATGCCCTTTCTTATCTCTCGATTTCAGGTTCACACAGATCACGCCTTTGAGAAATCCCATCCATAGTGTGCCATCTTTGTCGATAATACTTCCTATGGCTCCGCGGATATTTCGACAACCTGGAAACGGATCGCTGATTGTCTTCGTTGCATAATTGTAGAAAAAGATGCCATCATTACTACCTATCCACATTCCTTTATTATATGGATCGTATATCAATGCTCCGATATAATTCAGCAAAGTAGTATACTCGTGTGGAACACTGAGACGATGAACAGTCGATGTGTTATTCTTGTTCATGATATTGATTCCGCCTGCCCATGTTCCAATCCATAAATGGCCGTTATCGTCTGACGCAATAGTTGATACACTATTGTGCGAAAGTCCGGAATTAGCAGTTGTATAATGTACAAACGAGTTCTTTCCCGGGTCTAATCGATTGAGCCCGCCCTCTACGGTTCCTATCCATAGTGTTCCGTCATTGTCAGCATATATCGAGTTGACACAGTTGGCTGAAATGCTTCCGGGGTCTGCACTGTGTACATAATTATGCAAAACAAGTTGACGTGGATTGAGCTTCACAATACCCCCCGACTCCGTTCCTACCCAAATGATTCCGTTCTTCAGGAAAAGACAGTTTACGAAATTGCTTAGTAGCGGATATTTTTTACTGTTGCTACTCCAATGTATAAAGCCATCGCTTTTGGGGTCATAGAGGTCTACGCCGTCGAGAGTACCCAGCATCACATGATTGCTATTATCGAGTGCAACATCGGTAACGGAATTGTGGGATAAAGAGCTTTTACGATTATCAGTGCGATATATCTTTACAATTTTTCCTTTCTTATCGAGTATATACAGTCCGTTACTTGTCGCCATCCACAGGTGGTTGTTCACCTTTTTAATACTCTGTATGAAGAGGCCGGAAAGGTGGGTCACTTCTTTGCTGATATTTTGGCGAATCAACTTACCTTTGTGGGGAATCAATTTATATAATCCGCCGTCTATGGCAGCCCATACGGTGGAATTACCTTCTACATCAGCAATCATAACATCGGGGGTATTAGTGCGATAGTTAAGGTTTTCGATGGTGGCCACATGACCTTTCTCGTCAAAGGTGATATGATAGATTTTACCGAGGGTCACCACCCACATAGCGCCTTTGCTGTCGCAGAAGGTTTTCACGGATTGCTCGCGTAAAATCTTTACGAGTTGATTAGTTTTATCTATCGGCAACACGGATTGTAGTGTGGTGAGGTCAAGCACTTCTGTATATTCTTCGAAGGAAATCCAAAGACGGTGGAAGTGATCTTCAGTGATGTTATGACATGTATTACTACGAAGGGACATCCCTTGATTGCCGATACCGAAATACATATAGTTGAACCCGTCGTATCTCACCAGTCCTCCACCATGTGTGGCAATCCAAATAAAGCCGTAGCTGTCGCCATAGATGTCGTCAACGTAATTACTCGGTAAACCTGTCGACATATTCAGATACGATACATTATATCTTTCTACAAGTGGGTTTTGTGCTTTTGCTGTAAAAATAAATAAAGTTAGTAATAGTGCAAAATAGTGTTTCATGAATGTCTTTCTCGATGATATTATTGGTCATCTGCAAAGGTAACACATTTTTCATAAATTCTGAAAAGTTTCCAGTGTTTTTCTCATCTCTACTCCCACTATGGTCATATTAATATGGACTCATGGGGATTAAAAACGAAAAAGCCCACACCGAAGTGTGGACTAAAAAGTTTGAAGTTAACTGCATGTTCGCATACAGTCAATTTCTTATCGTAATTTATTTGCTTTCAAACTTATCGCCTGTCTGCTTGATAAGTTCTCTAGCGTATGATTCCGGATAACCAGGACGGATGACACGGGCACCAAGACCTTCTGGTGTGCGCTCGAAATGACCGTCTTTCTCTGGTTTCACAATCATATCGTTGAACTTCACTACTAGGTAGGTGCGAAGGTTCTTCCATGTGGTCATCATCTCGTTGCAATACTGGTTTTGTACACCTGTGAGATACTGGATAGCCTTTGCCGGACTTTCTTTATATAAATTCATAGCCTGGGCTTCTACGCGCTGCTGGTTGCTCAAGTATGAGTTTTCGAGACTGTCGCGCACGCTCTTAAGACTTGGGAAGAGGGCACAATAGCGTGGATATACCATGTTGCTCACCATGTTGCAGAGCCAATAGGCATTGTCGTCGTTGTAAGTCACTGCATCGGCTCCCGGTGTGTTGTAACAGAGTGGACGCTCGATAGTGCCACAGTAGATTGGTGTATAGGCAATCATATTCGGATCGTCGTTACCAAACCATAATACGCCACCTATCTGACGCGGCATCCAACTGCGCATCTGACTAATATAGGTGAAACCTGTCTGCTGGGTGGAAGTTGGGCGCTCGTTGAAATATTTCTTACCATCTATGGTAAACTGCAATGGTGTCGGGCGATATGGCATCTGCCAGATTCCACCACCAATATCTTTGCCATCAGCAACAGACAGGGCTGTACCTTCGTAATGATCGCGCATGGCCATAGCAAGATCACCAAAAGTGAGTTTGTGTTCTGGAACGCTCCACAATGGCATATCTTCAGCTTTAGGATCCTTACCGATTGCCCAAGACAGATAACGATCAAAGCCTTTTACGAAATGACGGAAGAAGGCCCATGCACGTGCGTCACAGAATCGTCGACCTGAGAAGTCTGGGAAGGCATAGGCATTTTTGAAGTTGAACTCTTTATCGGTTCCCTTATACCATCCCTTCATACGGGCGTATTTCACAACGTTCTTACTATGAAGTACTTCGGTGTTGTATTTAGCAAACACACCGATACGACTTTGGTTGGCATGAGCACAAATGGCGTTGTCTGGAATGCGCACGGCCACCCATACCACCTTGTTACCTTTGTCACCACCGCAACCTTGCATCTCCATAATCCATGCTTCGTTTGGATCACAGATGGTGAAGGTTTCGCCTTCACTGGCATAACCGTATTTCTCTACCAATGATGTCATCACATGGATAGCTTCACGGGCTGTCTTACTTCTTTGTAGGGCTATATAAATAAGTGAACCATAGTCGATAATACCTTTTTTATCAACCATTTCTTCACGTCCGCCATAGGTAGTTTCGCCAATGGTTACTTGGTATTCATTGATGTTTCCAACGACATTGTAGGTGACTGAGGCTTCTGGTATTTCACCAAGATATTTCTGTGAATCCCAGTCGTAGATCTTGCGCATCTCACCTTTGGCATGTACACCCGCAGCATAATGAGCTAGATTCTGAAACATACCATAGTCATCGGCATTATAAGTACACATCACAGAACCGTCTGCTGATGCTTTCTTGCCAACAATGAAGTTGGTACAAGCATCGGCTGACATATAGCCAGCCCATGCTATTATCAAGGATAAAAATATTTTCTTCATTATTCGCAAGCCTTAAAAGACATATCAAGTCCCTTTACGGAATGGGTGAGTGCACCGACACTGATGAAGTCGACACCTTGCTCGGCATACGGACGGATTGTGTCGTAGGTGATGCCACCACTTGACTCTACTTCCATGCGATGGTTGATAAGGTCTACAGCTTTCTTGGTATCTGCCACGGTGAAATTGTCGAGCATCACGCGGTCTACTCCACCCTTGTCGAGAACTTGCTGCAATTCGTCGAAATCGCGAACTTCGATTTCAATCTTCAAATCGAGGTTGTTCTTCTTCAAGTATTCGTGACATCTGTCGATGGCGTTGGTGATACCACCGGCAAAGTCGATATGGTTATCTTTGAGTAAGATCATATCAAAGAGACCAATACGATGGTTCATACCACCACCAATTTTCACGGCTTGCTTCTCCAACATACGCATACCCGGTGTGGTCTTGCGAGTATCGAGAATGTGGCAACCGGTACCAGCAATGCGCTCTACGTATTTATGTGTCATTGTGGCAATACCACTCATGCGCTGCATGATGTTGAGCATCAAACGCTCTGTTTGCAACAAACTTCTAGTTTTACCGGTAACGATCATGGCGATATCACCTTTCTTTACCTGTGCCCCGTCATTGATAAGTACCTCTACTTGCATGGTTGGGTCGAAGCGAGCAAAGACTTTCTTAGCTACCTCGACACCAGCGAGAATACCATCTTCCTTAATCAGAAGGTGGCTCTTGCCCATAGCATCTTCCGGAATACAACACAATGTGGTATGGTCGCCATCACCTATATCTTCAGCAAATGACAACTCAATCAATTTATCTTCTAATTCGTCAACACTTAACATAATACTTTATTGTTTTGATAGGCGCGAAGGATTCCTTCGTCGTCTCGTTTAATTTCTATTTTTCCTCCTAACCATTCTGTAAGGGGTAGTTCGTCGCGGAACTCATAGTAGTTTACTACTCTCCCCTCTTCTATCTCTACCACAGCTTGGATGAGTTTATCTTCACCGATGATCACTTCATGAGCTGCTACTCGTCGTAGTTCTTCCATGTCATCTATCCATCTTAAGTTCTTTAGGCTCCAATGTACGATCGACAGGGATTGCAGCACCATCTACGGGTTGTGGCTTTCCTGCCGGAGCTTCATTGTCGGGAGATGGTTGTTCACTAGAATCTGGTTTCATCTTACCTTCCGAACTATTATCGATAGTTGGATAAGGCTTCTTGTGAACACGATAAAGTTTGATATTCTGTATAATCATGAGTTTCAACGTGGTAAGACTCTGGTTAGGGTCGTTTGGCGTTGCCACCATCATATAACCTTGTATCTTCTTGATTCCCAAACTATCATTATCTTCGATGGAGAGCACGTAGTTCTGACTGTTCATCAGGTGGACATTAGTAGAAGCCACACTGTCATTCTTGAAAGTGACAGCCAGTACGGCAATACCGTCTCGCATACCATCTTGATAGATAAACTGAGTGTCGAACTGCATCATCACACGGTCACCCTTGTGGAAGGTGGTATCGGCAACGAAAGAGAAACTTTGATAGTTGAATGGCTGTTGTGGCGATAACACCATGGCGTTATTCTCGTGCCATATATTGGCTGTATCGCCTTGCAAATCACCAAAGTTAGCCATCTGAGATACTGTGGCACCCTGTGCGTTGGCTTCCTCTGTGATACGATCAGAAACGTTGCTATAGATATCATGAAGTATATCAGCATGGCGCATATAATATACCATAGAACTATCAAAGTCGGCCTGACTGATGCCATACTTTTTGAGTACTTCATCTTTGTATAATTCAAATTTGGCCGGTTCACCCTCGGCTTCTGTCATACCCTGAGCAAGGTGGTAGTCGTACAGAACATTTTCCATCTGTTTCTGTGACAAATATTCTGACGGCACAGAAGGTTTACACGACTGTAATCCTCCTAAAGATACAACAACCAAAAACAGAATAATAAAATAAAAAGACGAATATCTCATATTATTTTTTATCTTCAAACTTCTGACCAAGAGTAGACAATTCCTTGCGACAAAAGATAATCATGAGCACGACACTCACAGAGATGCAACTGTCGGCAAAATTAAAAACCGGATCAAAGAATGTGAATTCCTTTCCTCCCCATATCGGTAACCAACTTGGAAGTGTGGTGTCTATCAATGGGAAATAAAACATGTCAACGACTTTACCTAAAAGGAAAGGAGCATAACCTTGACCGAAAGGTACAACATAAGACACATAATATGGCGACGAAGCACTAAAGATTAAACCATAGAGCATAGAGTCTATGATATTACCTGCCGCTCCGGCCAATACTAATGATAATAAAACAATGTATAGAGTGCGAGTACCACGGCTAATTTCACGCTTGATATACCATCCTATCCAACAGACAGCAACAATACGGAATATGGACAAGACATATTTATTGAAAAATGTCATTCCCCAAGCCATGCCTTTGTTCTCGACAAACTCAATCTTAAACCAGTCTGTAATATCAATTTGCTCGCCAAGGCACATATGCGTCTTTACCCAAATTTTAATTACCTGATCGATAACCAAAACCAAGAAGACTATGGCAATGGCGAGTAAACCTTGATGTTTCTTCATAAATTTATTTTCTAATCCCAAGCAACCCTTTAGTGATTGCGATTCTTCTCCTTCGAAGCCACACTCAGTGTAGCATGAGGAACTGCACGAAGACGATCTGCTGGTATCAACTCACCTGTAAGGCGGTCTATACCATAAGTCTTGTTCTGAATACGAATCAAAGCTGCTTCCAATCCTTTGATGAATTTATGCTGTCGCTGAGCCGTACGGATCAATTCTTCTTTCTCCATAGCATCGGTACCCTCCTCCAGCATTTTATACGTAGGAGATGTATCAGCAACATCATTACTGTTCTTGTTGTTCAATCTGTCCATCGCCTCCTGATATTCATTACGTGCAATAGCCAGTTTTTCATTTATAATTCCGCGGAACTCTTCGAGCTCCTCATCGGAATAACGTGTTTTCTCTGTAGCCATAAGATTATATTTTAAAGTGTTTATGTTTTTTAAGGTATGAGAAGAAAATTAATTCTTCTCTACCTTAATATTTAGCTTAAATTCATCAAATTCAGTTTCTACACCATCATTCTCTCCGATCTTGATATCGTTGGCAAGAACCTGTGTCTTTATCAAGTTGCCAAATGATTCAATGGCAGCATTGGTTTCCTCATGTGGAGCCACAGTGACAATAATACGGTCGGTAATCTCAAGACCAGTATCCTTACGTAAGTTCTGAATACGGTTAATCAACTCACGAGCCATACCCTCACGTTTCAGTTCATCGGTAAGTTCTACCTCAAGGGCAACAGTAAGATTGCCTTCGTTGCTAACAAGCCATCCTGGGATATCCTCAGAGATAATCTCAAGATCAGCAGCATCTACGACAATATTCTGTCCTTCCAATTCGAAACTATATGTACCGGTTTTCTCTAGTTGTGCGATCTCATCCTGGCTCAAAGTATTCATCTTTGCAGATACACCCTTCATGAGTTTACCATACTTCTTACCCATCACACGGAAGTTACACTTCACCTTCTTCACAAGGATACCCTGACCATCTACGAAGTTAAGTTCCTTTACGTTCACCTCGTTCTTGATCAGATCAGAAACTGCTGCGATATGATTCTTCTGCGTCTCATCAACGGCAGGAATCATAATCTGAGCCAATGGCTGACGAACCTTGATGTTGACCTTACGACGAAGAGCCAATACCATAGAGGTAATCTTCTGAGCGATAGCCATACGCTGCTCCAAGTCACAATCAATGAAGTTCTCATTGACTGTTGGGAACTGCTCAAGATGTACACTCTTCAACTCACCACCCAAGTCGTGATACAACTGATCGCTGAAGAATGGTGCGAATGGTGCTACCACCTTGGCAACAGTCATCAAACAGGTGTAAAGAGTTTGATAAGCACTTAACTTATCCTCGCTCATCTCCTTGCCCCAGAAGCGTTTACGATTCAAACGAACATACCAGTTAGACAAGTCATCGTTGACAAAAGAATCTATCAGACGACCTGCACGTGTCGGATCGTAATTCTCGAGTTCGTTCTGTACATTTTTAACCAAAGAATTCAAACAAGAGAGAATCCAACGGTCAATCTCAGGACGCTTCTCGTAATCTACAGCCTTTGCAGAGGTATCGAAACCATCTACATTTGCATAAAGTGCGAAGAAACTGTATGTATTATATAATGTACCGAAGAACTTTCTGCGACACTCGTCAACCCCGTTAGGGTCAAACTTCAAGTTGTCCCAAGGTTCACTATTCGTCATCATATAAAAACGAACAGGATCGGCACCATATTTATCTATCATTTCGAATGGGTCGGTAACGTTACCCACGTGCTTACTCATCTTGTTACCCTTAGCATCAAGTACAAGACCTGAGGAAATTACATTCTTGAAGGCAACACGATCGAATACCATTGTAGAGATGGCATGAAGAGTAAAGAACCAACCACGAGTCTGGTCAACACCTTCGTTAATGAAATCTGCAGGATAATAAGCAGGAGGGACAGGAGTACCTGTATATGTACTGTGAATCAACTCATTACGATATTCTTGTTCGCTCTTTCCTGTAGCTTTCAAGCCCTCTGCATTAATAGTACCCTCGAAAGGATAATGCTGCTGAGCATAAGGCATAGAACCAGAATCAAACCATACATCAATCAAATCACTTTCACGATGCATTGGTTTACCCTCTTCGTTAACCAAGACGATATAGTCGATATATGGACGATGCAAATCGATCTTGTCATAGTTTTCCTGTGAATAGTCACCAGGAACGAAACCGGCATCCTTCAGCGGGTTAGACTTCATGACACCTGCGGCAACAGACTTTTCGATTTCTGCATAAAGTTCCTCTACAGAACCAATGCACTTCTCACCACGATTCTCATCACGCCAAATAGGAAGAGGTGTACCCCAGAAACGAGAACGAGAGAGGTTCCAATCGTTCAAATTCTCGAGCCAGTTACCAAAACGACCAGAACCTGTAGACTCAGGTTGCCAGTTGATGGTCTTATTCAACTCTACCATACGTTCCTTCTTGGCTGTATCTTTGATAAACCAACTATCCAAAGGATAATAAAGAATAGGTTTATCCGTACGCCAACAATGAGGATAGTTGTGTACATGCTTTTCTATCTTGAAAGCAATACCCTCTTGCTTCATTTCCATACAGATGATGATGTTCAGATCTTCAGATTTCTCAGAAGCCTTCTTATCCCATACACCATTTGGATTGAACTGAGGATCATAAGCATTCTTGACATAATCACCTGCATGATGACTATATGCCTCTACATCAACACAACTCTTTACAAAGTTAGCATCGAGTTCATTTACTTCATAATATTTACCCTGGAGGTCAACCATAGGACGAGTCTCGCCCTTCTTGTTGATCAAGTAAAGTGCAGGGATATTAGCATCCTTGGCAACCTTGGCATCATCAGCACCGAATGTAGGAGCGATATGAACGATACCGGTACCATCCTCGGTAGTAACATAGTCACCAAGGATCACACGGAAGGCCTCACTATCCATCTCTACAAAAGAGTCGCGGCCATCCTCTGCCTTGAACACTTTCTCAGGATGTGCTTCAGCATACTTATTGACAAACTCAGGAGCCAGATCACCAGTCTTCTCGCAAGGTTTAACCCATGGCATCAACTGCTGATAATGAAGACCCTCTAGTTCAGTACCCTTCATACGGTCAACGATGCGCCAAGGACAAAGTTTCTTTTCCTTATCGAATGGCAGCAACTCGCCCTCTTTACATTCTTGCTCAGCGTTGAGATAAGCATTGATACGACTTTCTGCCATGATCAAAGTCATAGGCTCACCATCATAGAGATTATAAGTCTCGATAGCAACATAGTCAATCTTAGGACCGACACAAAGAGCCACATTTGAAGGCAAAGTCCAAGGAGTGGTAGTCCATGCGATGAAATACGGTTTACCATGCTTTGTCCATTCAGCCTTAGCATCCTTGATTAGGAATTGTGCAGTAACCGTAGTATCCTTAACATCACGATAACAGCCAGGCTGGTTCAACTCATGACTTGACAAACCGGTACCTGCTGCAGGTGAATAAGGTTGAATGGTATAACCTTTGTAAAGCAAGTTCTTATTATAGAGCTGCTTCAAAAGCCACCATAGGGTTTCAATATATTTATTGTCGTAAGTAATATAAGGATGATCAAGGTCTACGAAATAGCCCATCTTCTCAGTAAGAGAACGCCATTCCTTAGTAAACTTCATCACATTCTCACGACATCTATGATTATATTCCTCTACAGAAATGTATTTCTCAGAATTCTTATTATCAATATCTTTCTTTGTAATACCAAGTTCTTTCTCTACGCCAAGTTCGACAGGAAGTCCGTGAGTATCCCAACCGGCTTTACGGTGAACTTGGAAACCCTGCATGGTTTTATAGCGGTTGAATGTATCCTTGATAGAACGAGCCAGCACATGGTGAATACCTGGATGACCATTAGCTGAAGGAGGACCCTCGAAAAAGATAAACTGAGGTTGTCCCTCTCTCTCGTCGATAGATTTATGGAAGATATCGTTTTTCTCCCACTCTGCTAATACAGTATTATTGGTCTTTACAAGATCAAGACCCTTATGTTCGGCAAATTTCTTAGCCATTTTCTAATATTTATTTATTACGTAATACTTATTTATAGAGCGCAAAATTACAAATTTTTATTTTAACAGCCAAAACTATTACAAATTTTCTGCTTCCTCCATCCAAATCGTATAAGCTGCATCACTTGGCATTCGCCAGTCGCCACGTGGACTCAGACTTACCGATCCCACCTTAGGACCGTCAGGAAGGCATGAGCGCTTGAATTGCTGGGTGAAGAATCTACGGATAAAGGTCTTCAACCATTTCTTGATGGTTTCCTCGTCGTAAGTTCCACCAAGTTCGGCTCCACTGACGTCTTTCTTCACAGCACCCTCCTTACCATCGATAAAGGCTTTCTTGGCCAACAAGAAGATCTTGGCTGGACGGAAACCGAAACGGAGGAAATAATAGATAAAGAAGTCATGAAGTTCGTAAGGGCCGACGAGATCTTCTGTCTTCTGTTTGATATTTCCATTCTCATCAGCAGGAATCAACTCCGGACTGATTGGCGTATCGATAATATCCAATAAGATATCAGAAGCTTTACCACCTAAAGACTGAGCAGCATACTTTACGAGATACTTGATAAGTGTCTTAGGGATACTGGCATTTACGCCATACATACTCATGTGATCACCATTATATGTGGCCCATCCCAAAGCTAACTCGCTCAAATCACCTGTTCCTATCACCATACCATTCATCTGGTTGGCCACATCCATAAGAATCTGCGTACGCTCACGAGCTTGTCCGTTCTCATAAGTAACATCATGGTTATTCATGTCGTGACCAATATCCTCAAAATGCTGAGTGACACTCTTGGCGATACTGATCTCGCGCACCGTAACACCCAATGTTTCCATAAGATGGAGCGCATTATTATATGTTCTGTCGGTAGTACCGAATCCAGGCATTGTGACACCGACAATACCCTTACGATCGAGTTGAAGTTTATCGAAAGCCTTCACACATACGATAAGAGCGAGCGTAGAATCCAGCCCTCCGCTGATACCCAACACAACCGTCTTGCAATGAGTATGCACAATTCGTTTGACGAGTCCCATTGCCTGTATGCTGAGGATTTCCTCACACGAAGCCTCCATATCCCCACTCTTCGGAATGAAAGGATGCGGATCAACATCCCTGTCAAGAACGAAGTCACGAATCTGTTCAGCAGCATTACATTGGATATATCTAATATCAAACTGATTGTTGAGTATAGCATATTTGATATTGCGCTGAGCATTTACATAAGTAGAATTACTTCTGCGCTCACTTCTCAACTTCTCAATATCGATTTGGGCGATCTGCATTTGGGATTCCATCGAGAAGCGTTCGGAAGCGGAGATACATTTACCGTTTTCATAGATCAGCGCATTTCCACCATATACCACATCCTGGGTACTCTCACCGAATCCACAAGAACTATACACATATCCTGTCATCGTACGAGCACTCTGTTGCGAGAGTAGTTCTTTCAGATAATTATGCTTTCCGATCAACTCATCACTTGCCGAAAGATTAAAGATCAGTTCAGCCCCTGCGATAGCCAGTCGATTACTTGGAGGTGTAGGAGCCCACACATCCTCACAAACCTCCACGCCGAAATTAGCTCCCTCAGCAGTTCTGAAGATCTGCGGATTAGGCGTAAGAAGTATGTTATGTCCAGCAAAACGAATATTCTGCTCCTTCATATCCTGTGAAGAAGCGAACCAACGTTTTTCGTAGAACTCACTATAGTTAGGCAAATAAGTTTTAGGCACAACACCCAAGATCTTACCTTGCTGTATGACAACAGCCGCATTAATAAGTAGGTCACCAACAACGATTGGCAATCCCACGATTGAGATGATATCAAGTTTACGGGTAAAATCGAGCAATACCAAAACGGAATTCTCCGCAGCATCAAGCAACATCTGCTGGCGGAAAAGATCCTGACAGCTATAACCCGTAATACACAATTCCGGGAAGACGATGATTTCCACGCCTTTACCTTCAGCCTGTACGATTAAGTTTTCTATCTGGTCTGTATTATATTTCACATCGCCCACCTTCACGTTTGGAATTGCCGATGCTACCTTTATAAATCCATATTTCATCTCAATAGGTTTTTATCAATTGTATTTTTGTTTACTTGATAGTCACTTGTGTGGCTCCATAGCCATATTCTTGGAAAGAGGCATCCTGATAGGTACAACTCTTGTAACGATAGTTCAGTTCATGAATGATGGCCTGGCGCAACACGCCCTCTCCCTTACCATGGATAAAGATGATCTTCTGTCCACGATGTTTCTTATTCTCCTGCATCACAGATTTAAAATAATCCACCTGATAATGTAAGATATCAGCAGTACTCATACCCTGAGTTGTCTCGAGCAATTCAGCCGCATGCAGGTCAACAACGATCGTACCATCGTCCTTATAACGGGTATGCTTACT
Organism: uncultured Prevotellaceae bacterium; assembly: GCA_902775075.1. Next base: position 17,499 of record CACYKX010000041.1, read on the forward strand.
CAGAGAAGACTTCTCGTCATCATGCTTCTTACGAAACATCTCCTGCTTCAGCTTTTCTGTATTGAAGACCAGCGGTTTGGCAGGTTCATCATTTTCCACGATGGTATAGAGCATCGCAGGAGTTTCAAAGAAATCATTCTCCACAAAGGTATGCAGTTTAAAGAATTTGATTGGTTCTATACGGAACTGCAGTTCGATAGGTTGCTTGAGCAAGAAAGGTTTATCTTTCTTATACGCAATGACTTGGATTGCCTGATGCAACATATCATTGAGATTTTCACGTCCAAGTTCCTCGATGAAGATCTTCGTATTAGGTTTTATCTCACCTTCTTTCTTCATCGTCCACGCATTGCCCTCGGCAACCATATAGACATACTTTAGATAGTAATTGCTATCATTGATGAGATAAGACTCAAATCGAGTATTCGTCACCTCCTTGATATCCTTAGGGACGAAGGCAAGATAAGCACTCAACTTATTACCACCCTGTCGCTCCTCCACAGGAGCCTTATAGGTGATTTCCTTATCAGCCGGATCCACATCAACGGTCATATCTATATTTTCCTCGTTATCAGCGAGCATAGCTTTGATAGAGCGCGAATCATCTTTCAATTCAGTATCAGCAAGAGCATTGGCTTTCTCCTTAGCATCCATCTTCTCACTAATCATCTTACCCATACTATAATCATCCTGCTCAACGACAACTACATCATGAATAGATGTAGGAATCTCAAAGCCATCTTCGTCTTCTACAAGGACTATATCTTTACCCTGGAAACCGGAAATCTTACCACCACCGGTCTCAGAGAGAAATCTTACGCGATCACCTATTTTCATATTCAATACGCTATTTTAAAAGTTAAGGAATCAACAAACTGCTATCGCCATAACTCAGGAATCTGAAGTCATGACTCAAGGCATAATCATATACTTTGCGCCAATCACCCTTGAGGAATGCACTTACAAGGAGCAACAGCGTAGACTGTGGCTGATGGAAGTTGGTGACCAGCATCTTTACGATCTTATACTCATATCCCGGTGCGATGATGATCTGTGTACTACTATGAAGGGCTTCCAAACCATTACGGTTAAGATAATCCAGGATATTTTGGATTGCCTTTGTTGCCGTTATACCATCCACGAGTTTACCATCACGACCCTGATCATAAGGATCCCATTGATTAACGTGTAAGTCCTCCTCATTAGCATCAGGATGCTGCTCCAGATATACACCCATATAATACAAACTCTCAAGAGTTCTCACCGAAGTAGTACCTACGGCAATAGCATTACAGTCATGTTCGAGCAGATGCTCAAAGGTATGGCGATGTACCACAATATATTCGGTATGCATCTCATGTCCCTCAATCTCCAAACTTTTTACCGGTTTGAAGGTTCCGGCTCCGACATGAAGGGTCACCTCATCACGCACGATACCACTCTTATCAAGGGCCTCTAACACCTGATCTGTGAAATGCAATCCTGCTGTCGGAGCAGCCACACTACCCTTTATCTTACTATATACAGTCTGATAAGTGGTCTTGTCACTTTCCTGTGTAGCACGATTCAGATATGGAGGAATAGGAAGTTCACCTACCGTTTCCAAGATTTCAGCGAAACTTACCTGATCAGTATTCCAGTCAAAGTCAACCCAATAGTTAGTACCACCGGAATGAGCCGTCATCTTTTTTTGTTCCTCGGTGAGTTCTCCCTCACGACGCAAAGTAGCACTCAACGTAAACTGATGCCCCTTGATCTCAAATTCACGATGCAGAGAACCATCTTTCCATTTCTTCAGGTTACC
>CACYKX010000042.1 GCA_902775075.1 uncultured Prevotellaceae bacterium
ACACACACAACTATGACACAGGAAACTAAAAACAAATGGAGCGTCATCATCAATATAGCGCTCACTTCGCTCACAGCTCTCCTCTCTGCGCTTGGCTTCTCAATCTGAAAAGTTGACATGAGGTGAATTAGATATCTGCGTGTAATATAAAAAAAAATCCCTGCAATCCTTTTGGATTACAGGGATTTACTTTATGTTGTTTCAAGATTACTTCTTGTTCAAAAGAAGGTCTGTCTGAACAGCAACAGCTACAGTAGCACCTACCATAGGGTTGTTACCCATACCGAGGAAGCCCATCATCTCAACGTGTGCAGGAACTGATGAAGAACCAGCAAACTGAGCATCTGAGTGCATACGACCCATAGTATCGGTCATACCATAAGATGCAGGACCTGCAGCCATGTTATCTGGGTGAAGAGTACGACCTGTACCACCACCTGAAGCTACTGAGAAGTATGGCTTGCCTGCAGCAAGACGCTCCTTCTTATATGTACCTGCTACTGGATGCTGGAAACGAGTAGGGTTGGTTGAGTTACCAGTAATAGAAACATCAACATTCTCCTTCCAAAGAATTGCTACACCCTCACGTACATCGTCAGCACCATAGCACTTTACCTTGGCACGTGGACCGTCTGAATATGCAATCTCCTTAACAACGTTTACCTTACCTGTAGCGTAGTCGAACTGGGTCTGTACGTATGTGAAACCGTTGATACGGCTGATGATCTGAGCAGCATCCTTGCCAAGACCGTTCAAGATAACACGCAAAGGATTCTTACGAACCTTGTTTGCCATCTCGGCAATCTTGATAGCACCCTCTGCAGCTGCGAATGACTCGTGACCTGCCAAGAAAGCAAAACACTCTGTCTCCTCACGAAGAAGACGAGCTGCCAAGTTACCATGACCAAGACCTACCTTACGATCGTCTGCTACAGAACCAGGAATACAGAATGCCTGCAAACCGATACCGATAGCCTCGGCACACTCTGCTGCTGACTTAGCACCCTTCTTGATAGCGATGGCTGTACCTGCTACATATGCCCACTTTGCATTCTCAAAGCAGATACGCTGTGTGTCTTCGCAAATCTGATAAGGATCGATACCTAATTTATCGCAAATCTCATTAGCCTCTTCGAGGTCTTTGATGCCGTTAGCGTTAAGAGCAGCAAGAACCTGCTTCTCACGACGCTCCTGACTTTCATAATTTACTTTTCTAATCATAGCTGTATCTCCTTATTCTTTACGTGGGTCAATAGATTTAACAACACCCTGCTCGGCAGTTGTACGGCCATAACGACCTGTGAACTTCTTCACAGCCTCGTTTGCGTCCATACCATTCTTGATAGCTTCCATCATCTTGCCCAGGTGAACATACTCATAACCACAAACCTGACTGTCCTTATCCAAGAACATCTTTGTGATGTAACCTTCGGTCAACTCGAGGTAACGGGTTCCCTTAGCAACTGTACCGTAAAGTGTACCTGTCTGAGAACGAAGACCCTTACCAAGATCCTCAAGACCTGCACCGATTACTAGACCATTCTCAGAGAATGCGCTCTGTGAACGACCGTAAACGATCTGAAGGAATAACTCACGCATAGCTGTGTTGATAGCGTCACATACAAGGTCGGTATTCAGAGCTTCGAGAATGGTCTTGCCCGGAAGAATCTCAGATGCCATAGCAGCTGAATGAGTCATACCAGTACAACCGATAGTCTCTACTAAACACTCCTGAATAACACCCTCTTTGATGTTCAAAGAGAGCTTACATGCACCCTGCTGAGGGGCACACCAACCCACACCGTGTGTGTAACCAGAGATGTCCTTGATCTCTTTTGCCTTGATCCATTTTCCTTCTTCAGGAATTGGAGCTGGTCCGTGGTTAGGACCTTTAGCGACAACGCACATGTTGTCAACTTCTTTTGAATAAATCATATTCGCTAAATTTATTTAATGAATATATTAATAAATTCTGTAATTGCACCCGCAAAAGTACAAAAAATCTTTGAAAACCGTCATATCTCTATTATTCTTTTTCACTCTTTAACCATCATTTCTGCCGAGAATAGTCTATTATTCGATTTTTTTCGTAACTTTGCAAAGTCAAAATAGCAATTTTATGATTACTGTACACGTTAAAGATTCAGATTTGCGCAAAGCTGCCGGCGAGGGCATGGATGCTTTCGTTCAGCTCTTTATTGATCGTATCCTGCAGAATATCGGCGGGGAGCTCTCTGCTGATAATATCGCGGAACTTAATGCTGACCAAATCACTCTGCTGGCTTGGGATATCTTGCATCGAGAGGTGATGGATGGGGGATTTATCCAACTTATCTATAATGGATATGGGGGATTTATCTGGATGAACCCTACGGATAAGGCTTTCCGTAACTGGAGTCTTTGCGAGGGGTGTGCCGAGCTGAGGGAACTATATCGACTGATCAACAAGAGTCATGTGCTATATTGTAAGAATCATGAGGAAATAGAGAAGGATTGCTCGGATGATGAATTTATGGCGCTCTTTGAACGCTTCTCTTTCTTCGACGACTTCGATGATGAGTTCGTGGACAAGGAGGAACTGTGGACGGAGGAGATTGCAAGATATATTGACAATCATATTGAGAACTTTATTGTTATTGATAAGTAATTATGAATAAGGAAGAACAGGAACTCAGAAAGAAGAGTCCTATCCAAATAAGAAACAAAAAGGCTTCTTTCGAATATTTCTTCACGGATACTTTTACAGCGGGTATCGTCCTTACCGGTACGGAAATTAAAAGCATTCGCGCGGGAAAGGCCTCTTTGGTCGACTCTTTCTGTGTGATATACAAAGGTGAAGTTTGGGTGAAGGGAATGAGTATATCTCCTTATTTCTATGGGGGTTATACTAATCATGAGATGAAGCGCGATCGCAAACTTTTGCTCAACAAACGGGAGATTCATCGCTTGGAGGAGGCGCAAAAGCAAATCGGTTATACTATCGTGCCTACATTGGTCTTCATCGATGCTCATGGAAGGGCTAAGATGGATATCGCCGTGGCCAAAGGTAAGAAGGAATTTGATAAGCGACAGACGCTTCGCGAGAAACAGGATAAGCGCGAGATGGATAGGGCGATGAAGCATTACTAATATAAATATATGTACTAGATAATCACTAATTTAAGGATGAAAAAACTTCAGGATGTTGTAAAGGAAAAGGTGTTGGTGCTTGATGGTGCCATGGGCACGATGGTGCAGTCGTACAATCTCTCCGAACAGGATTTTAAGGGGAGTTTGCCGTTGTATCGTGAGGAGTTGGGCAAGATAACCACGTATAAGGGGAATAACGATATGCTCAATCTTACACGTCCTGATGTTGTGTGCGATATTCATAGAAGATACCTGAAGGCTGGTGCCGATCTGATAGAAACGAATACGTTTTCTTCACAACGCATCTCCCAAGCCGATTATCATTTGGAAGACCATAGCTATGACATGGCTTTGCAAGGAGCTAAGTTGGCGAGAATTTGTGCCGATGAATTTCAGTCGGCAGAAAAACCTCGCTATGTGTTGGGATCTGTGGGACCAACCAACAAAACGTGTTCGATGTCGCCGGATGTCAGTAATCCGGCTGTGCGCGACCTAACCTATGATGATCTCTTCGAGGCTTATAGTGAGCAGATTCGTGGCTTGATCGAAGGTGGCGTGGATGGCTTCTTAATAGAGACGATCTTCGACACCTTGAACTGTAAGGTCGCCATAGACGCAGCCTGTCAGGAGATGGGGAAGCGTGGCATAGAATTGCCTATCATGCTGAGTGTCACCATTAGCGATTTGGCTGGTAGAACGTTGAGCGGTCAAACGTTGGATGCCTTCTTGGCGAGTGTCAGCACGTATCCGATATTTTCCGTAGGGCTAAACTGTTCGTTTGGTGCGCGCCAAATGAAACCATATATCGCCGAACTGGCAAGTAAGGCTCCTTATTATATCACGGTATATCCTAATGCGGGTCTACCCAACGAGATGGGATTATACGACGAGACTGCCGACACGATGGCTCCTCAGATGCAGGAATATGTAGATGAGGAGCTGGTGAACGTCATCGGCGGATGTTGTGGCACAACGGACGAATTCATCGCCCGATATGCCCAATTCGTTGTAGGCAAGCATCCACATGTTCCGGTAGAAAGATCTCGTTATATGCAACTATCGGGACTAGAGATGCTAGAGGTGAATCCTGATGTCAGATTCGTTAACGTAGGCGAGAGATGTAATGTGGCGGGAAGTAGGAAATTCTTGCGACTGATCAAAGAAAAGAATTATGATGAAGCTTTATCTATCGCTCGTAAACAGGTGGCTGATGGGGCCTTGGTGATAGATATCAACATGGATGACGGTTTACTCGACGCTAAGGCTGAGATGGTAAACTTCCTGAATATGATTGCTGGTGAACCGGATATCGCTAAGGTTCCTGTGATGATAGACTCGTCAAAATGGGATGTGATCATAGCGGGCCTGAAATGTGTACAGGGTAAGTGTATTGTGAATTCTCTGTCGTTGAAGAATGGTGAGGAGGAATTCATCGCTCATGCCAAAGATGTAAAAAGGTATGGGGCTGCCTGTGTCGTGATGTGTTTCGACGAGATAGGACAGGCTACCTCTTATGAGCGCAAGATTGAGATTGCGGAACGTGCTTATCATATCCTCGTCGACCGGGTTGGTATGAATCCTTTGGATATCATCTTCGACCCTAATATCTTGTCAATAGCTACAGGTATTGAGGAGCATGATGGATATGCGCTCGACTTCATACGTGCCACGAAATGGATACACGAGAATTTGCCCGGAGCTCATGTGAGTGGTGGTGTAAGTAATCTGTCGTTCTCTTTTAGGGGCATCAACTATATCCGTGAGGCTATGCATGCCGTATTCTTGTATCATGCCATCGAGAACGGTATGGACTTCGGTATCGTAAATCCTTCTACGAAAGTAACTTATGTCGATATTCCTCAAGAACAACTTAAGATTATAGAGGACGTCGTCCTGAATCGTAAAAATCAAGACGGAAGCTCTTCTCCGGCCGAAAAATTGGTAGAATTGGCCAACGAAATAAAAGAAAAAGCAGATGCGGAGAAGGAAAGACAAACGACCCATCCTCAACAGAAGGCGAGGGTGGAGGAGTGGCGCACGCTTGCTCTTGGCGAAAGGTTGGCTTATGCTCTGAGAAAGGGTATACCCGATTATCTCTCACAAGATTTGGAGGAGGCCGTTCAGGAATATCCTCATGCCGTAAACATCATCGAAGGACCGCTCATGGATGGTATGAACGAAGTAGGACGACTGTTTGGCGAAGGTAAGATGTTCTTGCCCCAAGTCGTTAAAACGGCTCGTACCATGAAACAGGCTGTGGCTTATCTGCAACCTTATATAGAGAAGGAGAAACAGAATGAGATGTCGTCGAAAGCCGGTAAGGTTTTACTCGCTACGGTAAAGGGCGATGTGCACGATATTGGTAAGAATATCGTCTCTGTGGTCATGGCTTGCAACAACTACGAAGTCATCGATATGGGAGTGATGGTTCCTGCCGAACAGATCGTGAAAAAGGCTATCGAAGAGAAGGTGGATATCATCGGATTATCAGGCTTGATAACTCCTTCGCTTGAAGAAATGGTTCATGTGGCCAAAGAACTCGAAAAGGCGAATCTAGAAATTCCAATCATGATAGGTGGAGCTACAACAAGTCAATTGCATGTGGCCCTCAAGATCGCTCCTGTATATAATGGTCCTGTACTTTGGATGAAAGACGCCAGTCAGAACCCTTTGGTTGCGGCTCGTCTGATGAATCAAGAAGAAAAGACGAAGATACGCAAGGAATTGGACGAAAAGTATGAGGTTTTGCGCAGAAACTATCAACAAGAGCAAGAACATATCGTCAGCCTTGAGGATGCTCGAAAAAACAAATTACGCCTCTTCGACTAGCCCATCTTTTGTAGCTTCTCTTCCTCCGAGAAACGCCCCAAACGATTGCAAATTATATAGAATAAATTAAAAAACAAGAATTATTCATAGGATTTCCAAGAGATTTTGTATCTTTGCACGCAGATTTAAACGTTTAAGCAATGTTCAGTAAAAAGAAAAGATGGCATTGCCTGCCAGGTCAACCTTTGACAGAACTAGATAAGCAGGTAATGTATTGGGAAAACAAAGGCAAATTAGTTCCGACACGCGATATGATCAGAACCCCTGAGCAAATCGAAGGAATCCGTAAGGCAGGAGCTGTGAACACAGGATGTCTTGATGCTGTGGCAGAGGCTATCCATGTGGGGATGACGACACAGGAAATCGATGATATCTGCATGCAATATTGCAAGGATCACAACGCTATTCCTGCATGTCTCAACTACGAGGGTTTCCCGAAAAGCGTTTGTACAAGTATCAACGAGGTGGTATGCCATGGTATTCCTAAAGAGGAGGATGTCTTGAAAGAAGGAGATATCGTAAATGTCGATATGACCCTTAGCGTAGACGGCTATTTTGGTGATGCTTCTCGTATGTTTATCATAGGAGGCAAGACAACTCCGGAGAAAGAACAACTGGTAAAGGTCACCAAGGAATGTCTTGAGATTGGTGCTGCTGCCGCAAAACCTTATTGCTTTGTCGGCGATATCGGTCACGCTATACAGAAGCATGCTGAGAAATACCATTATGGTGTCGTTCGCGACTTGTGTGGTCATGGCGTTGGTCTCCAGATGCACGAAGAACCGGAAATCCTTCATTATGGTCATAAGGGTACTGGTATGTTACTGGTTCCGGGAATGGTCTTCACCATCGAACCTATGATCAACATGGGTACATGGAAGGTGTATATCGATGCCGATGACCCTTATGGATGGGAAGTTATCACAGGAGATGAAAAACCTTCTGCTCAATGGGAACATACATTCTTGATGACTGAGAATGGTGTTGAAATCTTATCATATTAAAAGATGAATAATCAAGAAGATATATATATATTAGGTATCGAATCCTCTTGCGACGACACTTCTGCCGCCGTCTTGAAGAATGGTGTATTGTTAAGCAATGTAACAGCTTCACAGGAAGTTCATAAGGCTTACGGGGGTGTTGTACCGGAGTTGGCTTCAAGGGCACATCAGCAGAATGTCGTTCCTGTTGTAGACCAGGCCATCAAACGTGCCGGCATCACCAAGGAACAGTTGAGCGCGGTAGCCTTTACTAGAGGTCCGGGCTTGATGGGTTCTCTCTTGGTAGGCGTAAGTTTTGCCAAAGGTTTCGCACGTAGCCTTGAGATCCCGATGATCGATGTCAACCATCTTCAAGGTCATGTAATGGCTCATTTCATCAAGGAAAGCGATGATGATAACCATATGCCTCCGTTGCCTTTCATCTGTTTGTTGGTATCTGGTGGTAATTCTCAGATCGTCAAGGTAAATGCTTATAACGACATGGAGGTGTTGGGACAGACCATCGATGATGCAGCAGGAGAGGCTATCGATAAATGCTCGAAGGTGATGGGACTCGGTTATCCTGGTGGTCCTATCATCGATAAATTGGCACGTAAGGGTAACCCTCTGGCTTATAATTTCTCTGAGCCTCATATTCCGGAACTCAACTATAGTTTCTCTGGTCTGAAGACTTCTTTCTTGTATAGTCTTCGCAAATGGGTAGAACAAGATCCTGATTTCGTAGAGCATCACAAGGAAGACTTGGCAGCAAGTTTGGAACATACGATCGTAGATATCTTGATGAAGAAACTCCGAATGGCCGTAAAACAGACGGGTATCAAGCACGTTGCCGTAGCAGGAGGTGTAAGCGCCAATAATGGTTTGCGAAACAGTTTCAAGGAGCACGCAGCTAAATATGGCTGGACTATCTATATCCCTAAGTTCAGCTATACCACAGATAATGCGGCCATGATCGCTTGTGTGGGTACATTCAAGTACAAAGACAAGGATTTTGCATCCATCGACCTTCCGGCCTATAGTAAAGTAACTTTTAAATAAACTTAGAGATACATGGAATTAGAAAGCAAGATACTAAGCAAACAGATACAGGAGGCGTTGTATGATAGCGACAAAACTATTGGTACGGCAGAAAGTTGTACCGGTGGACGAATCGCAGAAGCTATCATCGCAACACCTGGAGCAAGTGCCTACTTTAAGGGGGGCATCGTGAGCTACACCAATGAGGTAAAGGAAAACATCCTTAAGGTGAGCCATCAGGTCCTGGAAGAGAAAACTGCCGTTTGTGAGGAAGTAGCCATAGAGATGGTGAAAGGCGCTTGTGAAGCCCTACATACCGATTATGCCATCTCTGCCACAGGAGTAGCTGGACCGACCGGAGGAACCAAGGAAATACCTGTTGGCACAATATGGATTGGTTATGGTAGTAAAGATGATGTTCGCACCTTCAAATTGGATGAAGATTTCGGAAGAGACATTAATTTGGCCATAGCAACCAACAAAGCCATGCGCCTGCTCCTTGACTATTTAGACGAGCATAAAGAAGATCTGAAAAAGGCCTAAATTATAATTTTCCTTAAATTTTCAAATTCTTCGAAGAAAAATTTTGCATTTTATAGAATTTATTGTAATTTTGCAACCTGTTTGGAATAGGTATCAATTAACGAATTACAAAATTAAAGATAGAAATGTCTAAGATTTGTCAGATTACAGGAAAGAAGGCACAATTAGGTTGTAATGTGTCTCACTCAAAGCACCACACTAAGCGCAGCTTTGACGTTAACCTCTTCAGCAAGAAATTCTACTATGTAGAAGAAGGTTGCTGGATTAGCCTCAAGATTAGCGCAGCTGGTCTTCGTCTCATTAACAAGGTAGGTCTCGATGCAGCCCTTAAGCAGGCTGTTTCTAAAGGCTATATTGACTGGAAGGACATTAAAGTTATAGGAGAATAATTATCATGGCAAAGAAAGCTAAAGGAAATAGAGTACAGGTTATCCTTGAGTGCACAGAAATGAAGAACTCAGGTCTTCCTGGTACAAGCCGTTACGTGACAACAAAGAATCGTAAGAATACTCCTGAGCGTCTTGAGCTCATGAAGTACAATCCTATCCTCAAGAAGATGACTCTTCATAAGGAGATTAAGTAATAACCCTTTAAAAAACATATAAGATATGGCAAAGAAAGCGGTCGCTACCCTCCATGAAGGTTCAACGGATGGTCGCGCTTATTCAAAAGTGATCAAAATGGTCAAGAGCCCTAAGACTGGCGCTTATATCTTCGAAGAGAAGATGGTTCCTAACGAGGCTGTAAAAGACTTTTTCAAGTAAGTCGTAAATTTATACCAAATAATAAAAGGCTGTGTCGGAAACGACATGGCCTTTTTCTTTATTTGTCGGCTTCTTTCTAATAGGAAAGATGTCGAGAAATTTGTTTTTTTGATTAACTTGTATTATCTTTGCAAAAAATAATGCATTATGGGACTATTTGGTTTATTTAATAAAAACAAAAAAGAAACTCTTGATAAAGGTCTCGAAAAGACTAAGGAAAGCGTTTTTGGTAAGTTGGCTCGTGCCGTAGCTGGAAAATCTAAGGTAGATGATGATGTTCTGGACAATCTTGAGGAAATCTTGATATCTTCTGATGTCGGGGTCGATACTACTGTCAAGATTATTGAGCGAATAGAGGAACGCGTGGCACGTGACAAATATGTTTCTACTTCTGAACTAAATGGTATCCTACGAGAAGAAATCGCAAATCTTCTCTCTGAAAATCATTCTGACGATAACGATAACTGGGATTTGCCTTCTGACCATAAACCTTATGTCATCTTGGTAGTAGGTGTGAATGGAGTGGGAAAAACCACAACCATCGGTAAGTTGGCTTACCAATTCAAGAAGGCCGGTAAGAAAGTATATCTCGGAGCTGCTGACACTTTCCGAGCTGCAGCCGTAGAACAGATCTCTATCTGGGGCGAACGCGTCGGAGTTCCTGTCATCAAACAGCAGATGGGAAGCGATCCTGCTTCGGTAGCCTTTGATACCTTACAGAGTGCAAAAGCTAATGATGCTGATGTGGTACTCATCGATACAGCCGGAAGACTTCATAATAAGGTGGGCTTGATGAACGAACTTAAGAAAATCAAAGATGTGATGAAGAAAGTACTTCCACAGGCTCCTGATGAGGTTATGCTCGTATTAGACGGAAGTACGGGACAGAATGCGTTCGAACAGGCTAAACAGTTCTCTGCGGTAACAAGTATTAGTAGTCTGGCTATTACCAAACTTGATGGAACCGCAAAAGGTGGAGTTGTGATAGGCATTAGCGACCAACTCAAAGTACCTGTCAAGTATATCGGACTGGGTGAAGGCATGGAAGATTTGCAATTGTTTAACAAACGAGAATTTGTAGATAGTCTTTTTAAAGGAGAATGAAGAAAAATCAGATAGATATTATCACAATGGGCTGTAGCAAGAACTTGGTGGATTCTGAGTTGTTGATGAAACAGTTTGAGGCTAACGGATACCATTGTGTACACGATAGTAAGCGCCCACAAGGTGAGATAGCTGTAATCAACACTTGTGGATTTATAGAATCTGCTAAAGAGGAAAGTATCAATACGATCCTTGAATTCGTACAGGCTAAGAACGAAGGACGTCTGCGCAAATTGTATGTCATGGGATGCCTTTCCCAACGTTATAAGGACGAATTGGAGAAGGAGATACCTGAGGTTGATAAATTCTATGGCAAATTCAATTATAAACAGCTACTCAAGGAATTAGGTAAGGCCGAGGTTCCTTCATGTGATGGCCGTCGTCATCTTACCACTCCACATCATTATGCTTATGTAAAGATAGCAGAGGGATGTAATCGCCATTGTGCATATTGCGCTATCCCTATCATCACAGGTAAACATACCAGTCGCCCTAAGGAAGACATTCTCAACGAAATAAGGGAGTTGGTTACAGATGGAGTAAAGGAATTCCAGATCATAGCTCAAGAGCTTACTTTCTATGGCGTAGATATCGACGGCAAGCATCATATCACAGAACTCATCTCCGAGATGGCTGACATTCCGGGGGTAAAATGGATTCGTCTGCATTATGCATATCCTAACCAATTCCCAATGGACTTATTGGATGTGATGCGCGAGAAGCCAAATGTATGCAAATATCTCGATATCGCATTACAGCATATTAGCGATCATATGTTGGATCGCATGCATCGACATGTCTCTAAACAGGAAACGATAGATTTGATCAAGGCTATCCGCGAACGGGTTCCTGGTATTCATATCCGAACCACGTTGATGGTAGGATTCCCTGGAGAAACCGAACAGGATTTCGAAGAACTCAAGGAGTTCGTAAGATGGGCTAAATTCGAGAGAATGGGTGCTTTCGCTTATTCTGAAGAGGAGGGAACCTATAGCGCCGAACATTATGAGGATGATGTTCCAGCAGATGTAAAGCAGAACAGACTAGATGAACTCATGGCTATCCAACAGGAGATTTCTACGGAGATAGAAGCTCAGAAGGTGGGACAGGTCATGAAGGTTATCATCGACCGTAAGGAAGGTGATTATTATATCGGTCGTACTGAATTCTGTTCTCCGGATGTTGATCCTGAGGTCTTGATTCCTGTCGCAAAGAAGACTCTGTATGTAGGTAGATTCTACGATGTGAAGATTAATAATAGCGATGAATTCGACCTTTATGGAGAAGTAGTATGAACAACAAGGAATACATAGCTAAATTAGCGTCTTCTACGGAATATACACAAGAAGATACTCAGAAACTTGTGCGTACCGTCATCGATGGTATGATAGAACTCATCGAGGAGGACCCTCATGCCTCCATCTCTATACCGGGCTTCGGAACTTTCGAGGTGAAGAAGCGTATGGAGAGGATCATGGTAAACCCTACGACGAAGCAACGTATGCTCGTACCTCCGAAACTGGTACTTAACTTCCGTCCTGTTGCCTCTATCAAGGAAAAACTAAAGAATGGAGGAAAGAATGAATAAGAGCGTAATAGAAATATTAGCGAGTAGACTTATCAAGAAGCATCGTCTTACTCAAGATGCCGCCGAGAAATTCGTCCGACAGATGTTTGAAACTGCTAACGAGGGATTGGCAGAGGAGAAACTCGTGAAAATCAAAGGGCTCGGCACTTTCAAGGTTACTTCTGTAAAGGACCGAGAGAGTATAAATGTAAATACTGGTGAACGTATCCTTATCGAGGGTAGGGATAAGATCAATTTTACGCCTGATAATATTCTCAAGGAGATCGTCAACAAACCATTTGCTCAGTTTGAGACTGTTGTCATCAACGAGGGGGTTGATTTTCAACAGATTGATGATAAATACAAAGAAGGATTGGCCCCGGAGATTTTGATAGATGAACCTGTGGCAGAAGTTGCCTCCGAACCTAAACGCCATGCTGAGGGTGCCAAGGAATCAATAGAAAAACCGGTAGAAGAGTCTATAGAGGAATCTAACAAACCAATAGAGGAATCTGTTGAGAAGCCGATTTCTGAACCTATGGTTGATAGAAATGTCGACATTTCTTCCGAGGAAATGGTAGCCAAGGTTGAACCGAAACCAATCGAGAATTCCGCCGTAAAGCCGATAGCTGAACCGGCAAACGAGGCTGTCGCGGAGAAAATGGAAGTTCCTTCAAACGAACCGATTATAGAATCTACGAATGAGCCAGAAGCTGTTACCTCTTCTGAAGAGAAGGTCGAGAAAGTTGGATTCAAAGTAGAGTCGGAGCCACAAATTTCAAATGTATCAGAAGTTTCTAGAATTCCGCATCAGGTATATTGGATGTGCGGAGTAGCGTTACTATTGATCGTAGGATGTTTCGGTTGGCTACTATACAACTACAATGCTCAATCGCAACGGTTGGCAGAACTGGAAATTCAACTTGCTAAGAATAACCAGTCTGTTGCTCAGAAGGCAGACGCTAAGGCGAAGACCAGCAACCTGTCTTTGAAAACTTCTGCAATAGATTCTAAAGTTTTGGAAAAGGCAAAGGCTGATAGCATTCGACTTCTCCGCGAGCATGAAGCTTTGGTTGCTGCTACCCAGAAGGCAAATGATGCTAAGGAACAAGCGGTTGACGGTAAGCAAAAAGCCGCTGAATCGGCAACAAAGGAACTTGCAGCTAACGCAAAGACGAAAAAGGCCCAAGAAGTTGCAACAAATAAATACGATGAAGACCCTCGGGTACGCACAGGCGCATATAGTATTGTAGGAGTAGAGCAAACAATAAAGGCCAAGAAGGGACAGACCTTAGCAAGTATCAGCAGAACCTATCTTGGTTCCGGAATGGAATGTTATCTTGAAGCCTTGAATGGTAATGGACCTATCAAAGAAGGACAATCCATAAAGATTCCGAAACTCAAACTTAAGAAAAAGAAATAATAAAAGGTTATCCCGACACCATGTCGGGATTTTTTTTGAAGTTTGACAGACTACGATTGATTATTTCATAGACATTTGTTGCGTTATTAACTTGAATCCTGCAATATTGGAAAAATAAAACACTTGAATCCAGGTTTGTTTAACGAACATTAAATTCCTTAATTTCCAATCGAAGAAAGATACTCATAATTCACGAATTTAGAATTAATGACGGATTGATTATGAATATTAAAATCATAATCAAAATGCAACTATCTGATTATCAATAAGTTGTATTTTTAATATGTATTCAACTATCAAAATATACTGGGAATATAGGTTTATTTAGTTAACTACGTAAGGCAACAAACCTATTCGCATGAGCTTACGAAGTTAACTTCATAAGCAGATGCAGTTAACTTCGTTCAGAAGATCAACTTCTGGAGAAGAGAGTGGGGAGCATTTTGAGGATCTGATAGGCTCCTGTTTATTCTAGAATGAGCACAAAACTGTACATGATTTCTGTTAACAGAATCCGAATCAAAGTTTAAATATTACAAAATATTTCTTTGGGATTCCTCTAAAAATCTTTCAGAATTTTGTACTTGTTAGCTAGAGTTACAATGTACCAATAATAAAGTGAAGCTTATATTCAAGTGATAGTACTATCGTCCCAAAATATTTTGACATAGATAAACTTGGTGGATTTTTCAACAAGAGGATAGCACCGGTTAAGGCTGCATACTATCAGAATGGTACTCCTCGTTATTTTGAGTATCAAATCAGAACCGAGGCAGAAGATATTATCCCAACAGGTGATGTTGATGAATATATTCAATTGATTTTCTCTCAAGAAGAAAAGTATCTACAGAAATTACTTGAACTTAGCAATAAGTGTGAGCATGCTATCATTTTTGCTTACTTCAACAATACTGATGAGATTGCTAACCACCTTCATAATATTGACAAGTATGAATACATTCTTCGTAAGGTAAGGTTACGATAGAGAGACATTACAAGATCCGAAAAAGGTCAAAGAATTCTGTTATGTTGTCAATCGAGCAATCAAAGAATTACGTTCTTGCTATAATGATTTGATTTATCTTTTCCGTGAGTGCGAAAAGTATGCGGATATCTCAAAAATAGCTACTGATGACGATAGTGGTGACGAGTATTTTGCTTTCGATCTTGTATCAAATAGTGGGAACAAAAATCTATCATCTCAAACATATCGATTAGCAAAGAGCGAGCAGAAGGAGGCAAAGAAGTTTGAATCATCTATCGAAAAGATTCTTGCCAAGGCTTGTAATGCCAATGTAAGCATCTGCTCTTTGTTGAAGGTACTAAACAAAAAATTGAGCAAATGAAAGTAAGACATATCTTAGGAATATCAGGAGGAAAAGATAGTGCTGCACTTGCAATTTATCTGAAGCAAAAATACCCAACAATGAATATTGAGTATTACAATTCAGATACTACGTTTGAAGATGGTCATAGCAACAAGTGCTCCAACGATTGGACCAAGACCTGAAAAAAGTTGGAAGGCATAGTTCTCCCAGAGTGTTGGATGCTTGTTGCCAACCACCAGAGTTATCAGGCGCAGACCTAAAGCAATCACGTAAAACGATGCTATTGCGCCGAAGTGAATGTCTTTATAAACGAATCTCATTTTAGGTTATCCGTTTGCTGTTTCATTCCCTCATAGAACTTCTGTTGTAGTTGCTTGGCCAGTTGGTTGTCGGGATTGAGTTTCAGGGCTTTCTCAAAGTTCTCCATCACGTCGATGTAGTAACGCTGGCCGTATTGGGCGGGATCCTGCACAATGCGCACCATATAGAGGAAGCCCCGAAGGGTACAGATGTCTGACAAGTTAGCGTTTTTCATCTGCTCCATTTTCGTAATGGTTTGTTCGGCCTCAGCAATCATCTTTTCCGTCTGAGAGGCATGGGGATAGGTAACTGCAAAAGACAGGCTTTGAAGAGCCAACTGATACTTTGGCTGAATACTATCGGGCTGCATAGCCTCGATACGCTTCAGTTTGGCTACGTTGTTGAGCATGTCCGCTTGTGAAAGGCTACAGGTAGGCGTGTTAGCGGGATTGGGCTGTTGGGCATGGATACTTACTGATGCCATCATCAAGAGGAAGATGGCTAACACACGGTGGTTAAAAGTTTGAAATGTCATACGCTTTATTATTTTTAAGTGAAACAAATATGCCGATGTATAGGAAACGGTCGCGGGAGGCTGTTACGGGATTGCCAACAGCATCATAACGGAAACAGTTGGTGCGACCGAAAATGTTATTTAACGAGGAATAGACAATAACCTTTGGACTTAACAGATAAGTGAGGTTCACATCCACACTGTTGTAATGCGGTGTTGTGCCATAAGGGAAATGACGTCCGCTGGCGTATGATTCTGCCAGTCCGATGACAGCTTTGCCGATGGCGTATTTGGCTGTTAGTCGCAGGTTGTGGCGTGAGGCATAATCAGGCGTTCGTTCTTCGGTGTAGTCAAGATAGAACCGTTCGGAATCGTTGAATGAATAGGAAAGTGTGGCCGTCAGATGCTTCACGAGCGAATGGTCCTCAATGAAAACATCCACACCTCGGCTTGTACCATAGCCATGAGGCTGATAAACACCATCCTCCAACAGAGGCAAATGGTGGTATTTCTTCCAATAGGGTTCAATGCGCAGGAAAAAAGTCTGTGACTTATACTGCATAGAGAGGATTACATGGTCAGCAGTACTTTGGCCGAGGGTACATTGGGTTAGTGCTAAATAGTCATCCTCTGCGGTCTGACTGTAGTGACCACCCACTAAGGAGAATTGCAGATGCTTGTTAGGTATATAGCTCAGTGTTGCCCTCGGCATCAGCAGCCAGTCTGTCTTCATCATCTCGGCTCTTGCTGACATATTGAGAAATACGTGGGGAATGATGCGCCACTGGGCATCAATATGAGTGGCGAGGATGTTGTAGTCAAGTTGATAATGGTAGGCTTCGTATCTCAACGTACTATTGCGGATATAGTCCTCGATACCTGCTGATAGTTTCAAAACGTC
>CACYKX010000043.1:0-16403 GCA_902775075.1 uncultured Prevotellaceae bacterium
CGTTTTGATTAATTTTGTACCGCATTTGGAACTTGACTATGAAGTGCCACGACATAAGATGTTGCACCATAAGGCAGATAATGCGACGCCACTGCACATTAATTGCCGGGCAAAGCGGAAAACGGATAAATTCACAAGGACAAGCACTATGGGAAAGAAAAACGAAACACAACTTAACACTACGGGCGGCAGCGTTGTCTACGTATGTCCGCGGCAGGAGTTCTATCGTCCGCGGTAGGTGGCTGAGCTGCTCGGCATCAGCATGAGAACCTATTATCAAAAGACAAACGGAATGATTGTAAGGGGAAGAACAGCAAGGGACCTTCTGTAGTTGCAAAGCAAATATGTGACAGAGATTCAAGGGAGTATTCTCTACCAAAATACTTACACACCATTTGTAGGCAGGCGATGCCGCATTGCATCGTGTCATATTGCTGTATTATGGGAAAACGTCTCATTAATATAATCTGTCTATCTCTTTTTGGCCTGCATTACTTCCTTTGTATCTGTTATTTGTAGCGTTAAAGGAATAACGGATTGTAAGACGAAGGGCTTGCGAATCACTGTAGTTCCATTTGTCGAGTGTCATTTGCATACCATAGGTTATCATCGAATTTCTGGCAGTCTTGAACAGATCTGCAGCGCTCAACTGAAAGAACCAATTGCCTATGTTCTTGACCATTCCTATATTGATTTGCCAAGACGGCTTCAGGTAAACGACATCCATATCACCGGTTGTGTGTCCGATGACATCTCCATTGACTGACCATCCCTTACCAAGATTTACGCTATTGAGGTAATTGAAGAACAGCACAGGATTGTTCATTCGCTGCTTCTGCCCCATAGCAGTAATCTTAAAGTCCTGCCCAAGATAATTCAGAATCAGACAAGGAGACCACTTGGATATCCTCGGTGATAAGGATAGCAAAGCACTGTACTTTGAAATATGATTGTAGTTGGCGTATGTCATCAAACTAATGGGAGAGTCTTTTGAATATGCGTCAACTACCCCTACTATCGCATCCTTGACATATTGGTAGGTCGCAGAGAGATAAATCCATCTGTACATACCTGACAGGGTGATATCATGATTGATCTCTGATTCCAGCAACGGGTTCCCTTGCTCGTATGTAAAGCGATCGTCATACTGAATGTTGCTGCTCAACTGACTGTACGTTGGACGGCGCGTTTTTGCTGTATAGGTAATGGAAAAGTTTGCCTGCTTGATTGGAAAAGAAAAGTCTAATGTCGGGTAGAATCTACTGTACTTCTTGCTTTGCTCTTTTATGAACTGGTCGTTTTCGTAGTAATCAGACACAGTATGCTCGTACCTGACCCCTGCAGACAATTCACTTTTGCCCAATGTGATGGTTGCGCTGGCAAACGCAGCGATATTGTCCTCTTTGATGTGATTGCCTGAATTGGGCAACAAGTTGCCATCGTTCAAGAAGTTGTCCTTGCGGTCTGTATTTGTATATTCATAGCCAACTTCTGTCTTGATTTTATCCAAGGCATAACCCACGACACCTTTTGAGGCGAGCATCTTATTCCGTACGTGGTTCAAGCTGCCAATGGCCGTTTCTGTGTTAACGGAACGACTGTTCTCCAATATATTTTGTTCAGCCATGTTCTTGCTGAAATAATAATCATTGTTCAGGCTAAAGCTCCAGCGATTGAAATTTCCAAGATAATACATGTTTATCAAATGTAAAGGCATCGTTTCTCTCTTCCAATGAGTATGATAATCGATGTCATCCTGTAAATCACTGTTCAAGAGAACCTTCTCTTGCTGATACCAGTCTGATTTGCTGTTTGGAGATCCCTGGAACTCATACTTGACTCCAAATGTGTTGCTCTTGTCAACTTGCCAGTTGAAGCCCATATCCGCAGTGTACGAAGTGCTCACCGGGAATATGGTCATGTCTGACTTCAGACTATAGACATTACGATTGAAATCGATGGTTGTGGTGCTTCTCTGATCTTGATATCTTTTAGAATAATCCACATTCAGAGAACCAAAGACGTCAATATTATTATGGCGATAGTTAAGGGCGGCATTCCCTGATTCAGAAAAATAATGCGCCAAACGACTTACGGACTGGGCACTTCCGCTCAAGCCCTCACCACTTTTTTTTATCGTCTTGATCAATATCACAGATTTTGTTTCAGCACTGTATCTTGTTCCGGGATTATTGAGAACCTCAACACTTTCTATTTCTTTGGAGGACAGGCGGCTCAGCTCCCCCATATCAGTGAGCTTGCGCCCATTGATATAAATAAGCGGTATGCCTTTTCCAAAAACACTGACATCTTCATCTTCAACTCTTACTCCAGGCATCTGTGCAAGTACATCCAATGCGTTTCCGGCAATGGACAGGACAGTGCCATTCACAGAGGTCACTATTCCACCTTTACTTAATGTCTGTCGGGGCTTGCTGCTTTTTACCGTCACCTCATCCAACTGGTAACTTTTGTGATCCAAAATCAAAGTATCAGGGATAAAGGATGAGGAAATCCTAACGACCTTAGTATTATAACCTATTGCAGAAACCTTTAGCAAAGCGCCTTCACTTGGAATATTTGATAGACTATATCCGCCTTTGTCGTCGGTCGTGCATCCTTTAATGAATGAAGAATCGGTATCCATTAAAACAACATTGGCGTAAGCTATAGGATTCTTCGACACATCAAGTATCACGCCGTGAGTGTCAGACAAGGTTCTACCAAACCCCAGTGAAATTGCGAGAAAGCTAAAAAGAGAGGTTATTAAAATTCTCATGTAGCAAATTCAATTTAAAATTATACATCAAATAATCTCGCATGGAAAGATTCATTTCATCTATTATGCAAGTTAAATTAGACATTACATATATGGAGTTTCCATATTATATGGTTAGATTTTATTCTTCACAATGCAAAGATACTTTCTTTTTCAGATAACGTAATACATCTAACAAAGAGTAATTTTATAAAATATTCAAAACTTACAAATAGATACTTTTTCACTATCATATTAACATAATAACATATATTGCAATTTTATAAGACATAAAAGATACTATTTAAATAACTTATACGATGCCTATTACTCCTAAAATATTAGTAGATAGACGCTAAAATACCATTTTGTAACAAATTGACAAATATCTCAACAATATTAACCACGCGAATTCAACTAGCAAGTGCAAGTTTTCGATATTTTTTCATTAAAGCATTCTGATGGCGTTAAGAAATTCAATTTTTCTCTATCATGTTAATCTTGTGCATTACTTTTGTTATGGATTGCGTCGTGTATGGTAAATACTATTGCTCTGAGCTCTCTTCCAATTGTATATACCCCTCTTGCCACTATTACGCTTTATTTCATGTGTAATAGTTGATGGATGAACATTTATAGCTGCAGCTATATCTTTTGATTATACCTCACCGAAAAATAGCACTTCTATCTTGAACTTGCGACCCTACGACAATATTTTTGAAATAAGTTTGGTACAATGGATTAAAATCGCTACTTTTGCTTTTTAGAGAGTGATATAAAAAATACTTCTTAGAGTAATAATAAAATCGGTAATGAAGGTAATCCATCAAATCATCATCTTGATGACAATATGGGCTATGGGAACAAATCCTCTCATGGCTCAAGAACAGATAGAAAAACCACGAAAGAAGGTTGCATTGGTACTTTCTGGAGGCGGGGCCAAAGGTATGGCCCATATTGGTGTTATCAAGGTGTTGGAACGAGCAGGAATCCCTATCGACATCGTGACAGGAACCTCGATGGGTAGTATTATCGGAGGATTGTATAGCATTGGATGGAATGGCACGGAGATGGACTCCCTCGTACGCAAACAAGATTGGGGATTCCTACTTTCCGACAGACAAGACTATTACTCTCAATCCGTTATCAACCGCGAACGACAGAATACTTATTTTTTCACCAAGCGTCTTACGTTGGGCGGCAAAAGACAAGTCAGTGATGTGGGAGGTATCATCGCAGGTAGAAACTTGGAGAAACTCTTCAATCGCCTTACACAAGGATACGGCGATTCTATCGACTTCAACCGTTTACCACGTCCTTTTGCTTGTGTGGCGACGAATATCATCAACAATACGGAATACGACTTCCATAGTGGGCGTCTTGCTCAGGCTATGCGTGCCAGTATGGCCATCCCGGCGGTATTCTCGCCTGTGAGACTCGACGATAAACTGTTGGCAGATGGTGGATTGCGCAACAACTATCCTGCCGATATCGCACGTGAGATGGGAGCCGACTATGTGATCGGAGTTCTTGTGCAAAGTAAGGAACGTGGTATCAACGAACTGAAGACGAGTGCCCAGATCTTGGGGCAGATCATCGACCAAAACTGTAAGAATAAGTATGATGCCAACCTTGCCATCACCGATATTCCTATCGCCGTCAACGTGTCTGGATATAGCGCAGCCAGTTTCTCCAAGAATGCCGTGGACAGTTTGATACGGCGAGGTGAGGAGGCTGGTATGGCCAATTGGGATAAGATTATGGCCCTCAAACGACAACTCGGTCTTGCCGATGACTACCAACCGGTGAAACTTCATCCTAATGCCGAGGCGCTGTTGCCTGTCAACTTCCGTGAAGACGAGCGCCAGATGCGTCCGGAGAGAGACCAAGTTCTAGGAAGTGTGGGCTTCCGTTTTGATACCGAAGAAATGGTAGCTTTGCAACTAGATGGCCTCTATCAGATGTCTAAACGTCCGTTGGATGCAGAACTGACTCTGCGATTGGGCAAACGCATCATGGCAAAGACACAAGGGATATGGGCGATGAAGAACCATGCCAAAATGGCTTTGGGTTATACCTACCGATATAACGACTTCGATGTATATAAAAAAGGTGAGGAAGATTATACGCTAAGGTATCATCATCATCAGGTCGCTTTTAGTTTCTTGGGGGTGGGCATACGAAATATGGTACTCGACCTTACGGCTCGATGGGACTATTACCGTTATGCGCAGATGCTCAAATTGGCTCCTGTGGGGCATGATGATCTTTCGTTCAGCGATGACCATTTTGTCAGTTATCATGCCAATCTTCATTACAATTCCGAGAATATGGGCACCTTTGCAACAAAGGGTGCTAGGTTTCAGGCAGAATATGCCTACTTTACCGATAATTTCGGCGATTATAAGGGAAGTACAGGTATCAGCATCTTGAGTGCGATGTGGCGAATCTCGTTGGCGATGAACCATCGGTTCACTCTTCAACCGATGCTTTATGGACGAATGCTTACCGGTAAGGAGATACCTACCATCTTGGGCAACACGATTGGTGGACAATGGTATGGTAACTTCATCGAACAGCAGATGCCTTTTGCCGGTATGGGACATATCCAATGGGTGGACAAAGACTTCCTAGCATTTCAGATCAAGGCACAAGAACAACTTACCACCAACAACTTCGTATTGTTCAAGGTAGCTATGGCACAGAATGCCGACCGCTTGCGTGAACTCATGAAGCATCACACTTTATGGGGAGCACAATTGGAGTATTATTATCGTACACTCTTCGGTCCTGTAGGAGCGACATTTGGTTACTCTAATGTGGCAAAAGGTGTTAATCTGTATATAAATATCGGTTTTAACTTCTAAAAGATCGTTTTCTTTTATTGTTTTCTTACGCTTATTACCTAAATATTGTGAACATCTACCACATTCTTGGTATATAAAATCACAATTTTTAGGTATTGTGGCTTTTTGTGAATCTCCATACCTTTGCATCTGCAATAGAATCGGTTTAGATACCGGAAGATAAAACAAAGGATTGAGAGAATGAACAGAATAGGAGATGTCGTACTCATTTCTCTTCTTACTGTGATACCAAGTAAAGGTTGTGCTCAGAATGTGGTGAAGAGAAATCAGGTAGACAGTATAGCGAAACCACGTCATTTTGTACGAAAAGATTCCATCAGTAAGATGGAACGTGATGTGCATGCCTTAGGCGAAGTGGTGGTAACAGCTCAGGAAGCACGAGGATTGTCGAGTAGTTCGGTGGTGGGAAAGCATGCCATGGAACATCTGCAACCTTCTTCTTTCAGCGACTTACTGGAGTTGTTGCCTGGTGGTCGTTCCGTTGACCCTACGATGACGCAAGCCAATACCATTCGTCTGCGCGAGGCCGGTAGTTCTACCAATAGCAATTATGCGACCTCCTCGTTGGGAACAAGTTTTGTGGTTGATGGCGCTCCGATCAGCACGAATGCCAATATGCAATATATCTCGGGTGGTGACACGAAGGATGCCAACAGAACCACGATGAATGCCGGTGTGGATATGCGAAGTATATCTACGGACGATATCGAGCGCGTGGAAATCGTCAGAGGTATCCCTTCGGTAGAATACGGTGACCTGACGAGTGGTCTCGTGAAGATAGAACGTAAACGGGGAGGACACGACCTGTCGGCTCGACTCAAAGCAGATATGGATAGTAAGCTCTTCTATTTGGCCAAGGGATGGCAATGGGACAACGGAGCGACGTTGAACCTGAGTGCCGACTATCTGGCGGCCAATGGTGATCCGCGCAACACATTGGAAAACTTCAAGCGTGTGAGTGCCAGCGTTCGCTATGGAAAGAAATGGAAACACACCTCTTATATACTAGACTTAACGAGTAATCTGGATTTCGGTAGCATTCTGGATAACGACCGTCAAGACCCCGACCTCAACAAAAACAAGATTGATACTTATCGGAACGATTCCCGTCGATGGGCGTGGAGCACGATTCTCAACCTCCGTACCGTAAAACCATCGTGGTTGAAGTCACTTTTGATGACCTTCTCCACAAGTTATGAAGACGATCATTCCGAGCATACCCGTTTTGTAGAGACTTCAGCCAACACCATTGCGGCAACGACACTTGTCACGGGTGAGAGTTATGCCCACATTCTCCCATATTCTTATACCGCCACGGCAGGGAGCGAAGGTCGTCCGATGAATGTTTTCCTTAAGGTGAACGGCAAATTCCAAGTGCCGAGTGATAAGTTGGTAAACACCCTCCTCATCGGAGCCGATTGGAATATCGACAAGAACTTTGGGCGCGGACAAGTTTTCGATATGTTGTTGCCGTTATATCCCGGTGTTTCCGCCCGTCCTCGTGACCTCTCGGAGATACCAGCCAACCATACCGTTTCTTTCTATGCCGAAGAGAATGTGAAGTTGCCTGTGGGCGATCATCTCTTTGAAATAAACGCAGGTGTACGTTCCAACCAGTTGTTCAATATCGGCAAACGTTATGCCATCGATGGGCGAATGTTCCTCGATCCTCGTGTCAACATCGGATGGACCCTGCCGAGTTTCCGTTTCTTCGGTATACCTTCATTCGTCAAGATCTATGGTGGAGTGGGCGAGCATACCAAGTTTCCAACTCTTGCCCAGTTGTTCCCTAATCCTAAGTATATTGATTTGGCCGAACTCAACTATTATGATACCTATCATCCGGAGTATAGTTGTGTGTATCTGCAAACCTATGTTGTTGATGAAACCAATGAGCAATTGCAACCTGCGCGCAATATGAAATGGGAAGTGAATGCCGACTGGAACTTTGGAGGCAACCGTCTTACCGTTACTTATTTCCATGAACAGATGGCATCGGGTTTCCGCGAACAACGCATCTATGCGCCTTATGCTTATCGCAAGTTTGATGCTGGTAATATCGACGGCCGACAGCTCACGTCAATTCCTGACGTGTCGGTATTACCTTATACGAATCTCCTGGAACTTTATTCCAATACCCAATATACCAATGGTAGTGAAACTCAGAAGAGAGGTATCGAATATACCTTTGCCAGTAGGCGAATCCCACAACTGATGACCCGACTCACCATCACGGGAGCATGGTTCCATACGGTATATCGCAACTCGATGGTGGAGATGGAGCGCCCGAGTGTGGTCCTCGACAATCGACAGATACAGTATGTGGGCATCTATGAGGATAATGACGGAGTGACCAATGAGATGGCAAATACCAATTTCACCTTTGATACGGATATTCCACGCCTACAACTCGGGTTCTCCCTCTCGGCACAATGCCAATGGTATACGTCGAGTCAACGGAGTAGACTGAGTAACGAACCTGTGGCCTATATGAATCCCGAAGGCAACACGATAGATTGGAAAGAGGGCGACGAAAACGATATCTTCTTGCATTACCTCGTAAGAAACTATACCGAGAATGATTTCGTGAAGAATGTTGTTCCTTTTGCTATGAACCTGAACTTCAAGGTAACAAAGAAACTCTTCAATGATAAACTGAACGTTGCGATGTTCTGTAATCGCATCTGGGATTATTCTCCTGATTATCAGAATGGTAATATGACGATCAGAAGACATGTGAACCCGTATTTCGGACTGGAAATGAATTTGAAATTATGAAGATGAAGAAATTATTATATATGATGGTCGTTGGCGTGATGCTGATGAGCCTTACCGCTTGTCATGCTGATGAAGACCAACTCTTTACTACGGCTGCCATCACCCTTACGGGAGGCGCCGACATCCATATCGAACGGATGCAAGGTACCGTGACCCTTACCAATTTGAATACGAAGGAACATGTTTCTACGGCCGATTTCGATGGTTGCACGGCAACGCTAAAACTGTTGCGTGGCGTGTACCAAGTAAGTGTGGACGGTCAGGTGATATATCGTGACGGTCGGGGCATCACGCATGTCGACAACTTCCGTGCCTCGCAAGATCAGGTATCGATCGTCAACGGTTCGATGGTCATGGTAGAACTTCCCATCATCTTGATGAATCCCTAACTTTATTTTTGTATGATAAAGATGAACAGACAATTATTTATATCCTATATATTCATGATGGTGGCATGCTCTGGATATGCTGCTCCGAAGGATTCAGCCTATCTCGAGCGACAGAATATGTTGAAGACGTGTCTGGGACAATATGATATCAATCCCGCTTTCTATGGACGAAAGTATCGGTATTCTCAGAACGAGCTCCAACTTGCTTTTCATTATGACCGACAGACGGAGGCTTATGTAGAACAAAAAGGTGATGGATTCTTTGCAACTCGCATCAGAACAGAGAGTTATATCCGTCTGTCAGAACGCTCTGTGGTATGGGGGACTGCCTCGTATCGCACACGGAATACGCGCAATATTCGATGGAACAATACGGCTGATTATGACCTGCTGGCTCCAGATGTGACAGCGGATAGCGTGGGCGGAAATACCAAGGGCGAACAATATTATTTCAGAGGTGGTTATGCCGGTTCGTGTGGTCGATGGACGATAGGTGCCGAGGCTGAATTTAGGGCCGAACAGGAATATCGGCAACGTGACCCACGAATGAGGGGTGTGGTGAGTGATCTGAACATCCGTCTGGGCACTTCTCGTGAATTGGCATCCTATCGATGGGGCTTGGCTCTGTTAGGAAATGTATATCGTCAGCGCAACGATGTGAAATTCTATAATCTTGATGGCGGATATTCTCAATATCTGATGACGGGATTAGGCGAAAGTTATCAGCGTTTTGCCGATAATAAACCGGATGTGCAATATCGGGGAGGTGGCGTCGGATTGTCAATGCAGATGATGCCTATTGCTTCTCCGGGTTGGATGGTCAGCGTGTCGACAAGTGAGCATCGCTATGAGCGTATCTTGGTTTCTTACAACTCATTACCGCTCACTACGCTCTATCATCAGCAGATGGCGTTGATGGCAGGATGGAAGCGTGAAGGTGACAACGACTTGGCCGTATGGGCGGAATACCGATGGCACAAACGATCGGGCGATGAGAGTATCGTGGGGGCAAGTTCGGTGAATGTATATCCCGTAGAGGGCACGCTCACGATGTACAAAAGCGATTTCACCGATGCCTCCGTTCATGCCCTGTATGGTCGTAACGGTCGCCACCCATGGCATCTGGGTATCGATGCAGGCTATCTGGATCAGCATTCTTCTTATGCTTATCCCGATCGCAAGATGGATGTCGCCCGTGGATATGGACGGATCAAGGCGCAACGCATCACTTTCCTCGGTGACCGCTGGAAGTTGCTCACCATGCTGTATACCGGTTATACGAAGAAGTTGAGTAGTCATATCGTGATGCCTTATGCCATCATGGAGAAGAGTGTCATCGAGATGATCGCATCCAACTATAGATTTGCTTGTGCCGATGATTTCCAAGGGGGGGCGTCGGCTCGTGCGGATCATCAGATGAAGGGCGGTAACACGCTCTACTTCCAACTCTCGGGGGACGTCATCGTGAGTCGTCCGACGAACAACGAGCAACAGGTGGTATGTACCGTAGGTATCACCTTCTAAAGCGAATAGAACTGAAACGATAACATATAAAATAGAAGTGAAAATGAAAAAGAAACTATTTCGGAGCCTACTCGTGCTCCTCAGTTTGAGTATGTCCTTTGTGGCATGTAGTAGTGATAGCGAGGAAAACGTGCCTACGGCTCCTCTGAAACTTGTCGTTCAAGCTCCGCTGGATGCTGACGATGTACAGAGTCTCGACGCTAAGGCTACCCTTACGAATGTACAGACCGGTGCTACTTATTCTCTCGATAAGTTTACCGCTAAGGATGGTAGCTTTTCGGCTACAACAGAGTTGCCTGTAGGTAGCTATAATGTGGACCTTCAAGGTAAACTGGTTTATTTGCTCAATGGTCAACAGGTTAGTTCTCAGGTCAAGGCTTCTGCCGACGGAGTACAGGTGGCAGAGTCTACCACTGGAAACACCAAGACCCTTGCGCTGAGCAACTATCATGCACAGGATGGTTTCGTGATTTCTGAAATCTACTATACCGGTAGTTTGAATGCCAAGGGTACCAACTCGTATATGTACGACCAGTATGTCAAGATTACTAACAATTCCGACCAGACCCTCTATGCCGATAGTATCGCATTCTTGGAGTCTGAGTTCCTTACTTCCAGCAAGCATGACTATACACCAGACATGATGAACAAGGCTTTCTCTGTGGATGCTGTCTATATGATTCCTGGTCATGGTAAGGATCATCCTGTAAAACCGGGTGAGTCGATTACTTTGGCTATCCAGGCACTTGACCATACTACCGTTCTTGCCGGAACTGCCAATACCTCAAAGGCTGACTTTGAGTTCTATGATGAGAGTGCAAGTGCTGCCAACCAGGATGTGGACAATCCTGATGTTCCCAACCTCGACAAGTGGTATTCTTATACACAAAGTATCTTCTTGCTTCATCAACAGGGTTACAAGGCTTATGCCATCGCTCGCATGAACACCACCAAGGAGGAGTTCTTGAAGAATAATGCGTATAAGGCTACTTATAAGTTTGTCTTCGGTGACATCTCTAAGGATATGAGTACTAATACTTATTTTGTACCTAACGCATGGATTCTCGATGCCGTAAATCTTGGTGTGGAGGCTAAATATGAATGGAATGTCACTTCTCCTGCTCTTGATGCCGGTTACACGTATGTGAGCACGAAGGCTAACGACAAGGCTCGCTTCGGTAAGGCTGTTATCCGTAAGATGGAGAATGGTAAGTATGTGGATACGAATAATTCTGCGAATGACTTTATCCCTGCTAGCAAGCCTTCTTTGGTGAAGTAATGGGATAAAAGAAGGATGTATATATCTAAAAACAAGAACGTTATGAAAAAGTTTTTTATTTCTCTCATCGTCCTCACATTGTCTCCTCTTGCGCTCATGGCGCAGAAGGTGGGCGTCGACAAGACCTATCGTGTGGGACGATTGAAGAACGGGCTTACTTATTATATCCGTCATAATGCCAAGGAGGCGGGATTGGCCGACTTCTATATCGTGCAACGTGTGGGTAGTATTCTGGAGGAACCTCGTCAGCGTGGTTTGGCCCACTTCCTGGAGCACATGGCTTTTAATGGTTCGCAGAATTTCCAGGGCACACCTCAGTCACCGGGTATCGTACATTGGTGTGAGGCCCATGGTATCAAGTTCGGTGCCAACCTGAATGCTTATACGTCGGTCGACGAGACTGTATATCATGTGTCATCGGTTCCTGTGAAGGGTGGGGTGAACGTGGACTCTACACTCCTCATCCTGCACGACTGGAGTCATTATCTGAACCTCTCGGATGTGGAAATCGATAAGGAGCGTGGTGTCATCCATGAGGAATGGCGCAATCGTCGTTCGGGTAAGGCTACCCAGCGCATGATGGAGGAAGCTCTTCCGATTATCTATCGCGGTAGTAAGTATGAGGATTGTATGCCTATCGGTAGTATGGATATCGTAGATCATTTCCCTTATCGTGACCTGCGTGACTATTACCATAAATGGTATCGTCCTGACCTACAGGCTATCATCGTGGTGGGTGACATCGACGTGGATGCCGTGGAGGCCAAGGTGAAGAGTACCTTCGGAAATATCCCAATGCCTGCTGATGCAGCCAAGAGAATCTATTATCCTGTGGGTGATAACGAGGATATCATCGTGGCTTCACTCAAGAATAAGGAACAGCCGATCATGCTCGTCAACTTGTATATGAAGCGTGATGCGACACCTGATGCTGAGAAGGATGGCGTGGATTATCAGCGCGATGGCTATATTGAGGCACTCATTGACTATATGACGGGGGAACGTCTCAACGAGATGCAGAATGCTGAGATAAAACCTTGTCTGAGTGCTTCTGCCCGTAACGGTCAGTTCTTCATTAGTCGTACCAAGGATGCGTTCACACTTTCCTTTGGGGCGCGCCAAGAGAATGTCAAGGGTTCTTTCGATGCTGCCATCGGTACGATAGAGCGCATTCGTCAGCATGGGTTTACCCAGGCTGAACTGGATCGCGCCAAGGCTTTCCGCAAGAAAGTTGCCGACAGAACTTATCGTGAGCGCAACGATCGTCGCAATTCCTATTTCGTGAGAAAGGCGCAAGCTAACTTCTTGGAGAATGAGCCTCTGTTGAGCGAGGATGAGGATAAGGATTTGCAGGAGCGCTTTGCTCGTGAGGTTTCGCTCAAGGAGGTTAACGCCGTTACTCGTAAGTTGATTTCCGATCGCAATCAGGTTCTCGTAGTCTATGCTCCGGATAAACCTGATTTCCAGATTCCTACGGATGCAGAACTCAAGAAATACGTGAAGGATGCTCAGAGTCGCAAATATCCTGTCTATAAGGACGTGAAACTTACTCAGAATCTTTTAGCTCATGAACCTAAAGCCGGTCGCATCGTGAGCGAGAAACCTTCTATCCATGGTACCACGGAGTTCACGTTGAGCAATGGCTTGAAGGTGTATTTCAAGCATACCGATTACAATAAAGACCAAGTGGTGATGCATCTCTTCGGTGAGGGTGGCACCTCTGTATATCCTGATAAGGATGCCGTCAACTTTGAAATGATTCCTACCGCTATCAACAAGTCGGGGGTAGGCAACTTTGATGAGTTGACCTTGGATAAGATCCTTGCCGGCAAGAGTGTGAAGGTCCGTCCGTTCATTGGTGTGGAGACACAAGGCATCAGCGGAAGTTCTTCCGTGGCCGATGCCAAGACGATGTTCCAATTGGCTTATCTGTATTTCACGCAACCTCGTCGTGACGACCGAGCCTTTCAGAGTGAGGTGGGACGTATGCATTCGTTCCTCACCAATCGTGAGGCCAGTCCTAACGTGAGCTACAATGATTCGCTCTCTGTCATCTCTTATGGTGACAATCCGCGCACTCGTCCTTTCAAGGCTGCCATGCTCAAGGATGTTGACTATGGTCGCATCCTCCAGATCTATCGTGATCGTTTCAGCAATGCGGGCAACTTCCGTCTCATCGTGTTGGGTAACATCGAGGAGCCGGCGCTTCGTCCTTTGCTCGAGAAGTATATGGCTTCTCTGCCTTCTACCGGTAAGGAGGAGACCTTTGCTCACACTTATCCTAATGTGCGTGACGTGAACGAAGTTCACCAATGGAACAAGAAGATGGAGACTCCACAGTCTAAGGTCACCATCATCTATACATGGCCGGAGAAATATTCTGCTCAGAATGATCTGAAGCTCGATATGTTGAAGCGTGTGCTCAGCATCGCTTATACCGATAGTGTGCGCGAGGAGAATGGTGGCGTCTATGGCGTGAGCCTGGGCGCAAGCCTCGACAAGAATTCTACTCCGGAGGCACTTCTCAAGATTTCCTTTACCACGGATCCTGCCAAATATTCTGTCGTGATGCCTATCGTCTATCGACAGATTGCAAATATTGCGCAATATGGTCCTGAGGCTTCGAGCATGAACAAGGTGAAGGAATATCTCGTCAAACAATATCATCAGGCTGCCATCACCAACGACTATTGGGATTATGTTCTCTATAATGAGATTCGTAATGGAGTTGACTTCGACAGCAATTATCCAGAAATGGTGGAGGCTGTGAGTGATGCTGACATCCGACAGATGGCTGCCGACATCCTGAAGAGCAATCGTCGTATCGAGATCACGATGCATTCTGCCCAATAACAAGGCAAGGCAGATGATTTTTACTATGGCTCAGTCATGAGTTTTATCTATATTGCAAACAACGCTTCGTATGTTGCCGGCGGGCAATGTATGGAGCGCTTTTGTTGTTAAGGTATAAAGCAAGCCCCTCTATCCAGTGAGGATAGGGGGGCTTTATCTTTAGTTTCCTGAATAACATGAGAGTATCCCGAAGGCATCCTGAACGAATCCCGAAGGATTCTCATCTTCTTACTTTCCTTGTCAAAGAAAGGAGGTAAGACCTTCGTCCCACCCCCTTATCTTGTCTATATTCGTTACAAATTATGTCTTGCTAATTCATCGATGCGTTTACTACATCTCCATTTATCCAAGCATTTACGCTGGTTGTCAAAGGTCCTATGCTAGGGCTCTACTACATTTACAGGGAGAGTGATAACTTGTTCGCCATCAGCAACCCACTCAGCCACTTCTGCATCAACCTTAATAGTTGTTAGACCAAGACTTAACCTAAGAATATATTGTTTGTTAAGTAATACAGGGTCTGCGAAATCAACAGTTTTGGTTATAGTTTGAGTTGTCTCTGAATAACCTGCTGCAAGATTAGCATCCTCCGTTCTTACGGTATAAGTAATAGCAACTGTGAAACGAGGTTTTGTACCTGGCATAAGCATCAGTGGCCTTCTAGTTGTACTATTATATGCTGTTACATATTCTGTAGTAACACCTGTAATACCTGTCGTAACTGATGGTGTTGTAGTTCCAAATAGATTTGCAGCGTCTACAGTTTCAGGATCTATCATATTAGCATTAAGAACGTTATGAGCTCCAGAATCACCAGTAGGAGTAATCTGCTCTGTAGAAGATTGTGCAGCATCAGTTTCCGTTAAATTCCATATACCTGTAGCCAAATTAAAGACACCGCCCTTAGTAGACTTTTTACCCTCACCTTCACTCTTATTATTATCGGTGAAGTTTGTAGAGGTAATAGTAATATTAGAAACTGTAATCTTAGTGCGTGGACGCTCATTTGCATCTGTTTCTATATTTACATTATCTGGGTCAACTTTAACCTGTACATCTTTAATTTTAGCGAGAGCGTGCTTGAAGTTGAAACCAACCTTACCGCTAGTATTCATCTTGGTAAGATTCTCGTTCAAATTAGCAACAGAAGTATCAGAAACTTTGAGGTCAGAACCTACACCGGCTTGAGCGACTCCACCTACAGTAGCACCATTAGTAGATGTTGTACCCCAAAGGAGGTCGACGTCATTACCACTTCCAGACAAAGCATAGGTTACCTTAGGGTCACCATTTACATAGTTTGCTGACAGAGCGGTAATACCAGTTTCTCCGCTACCTGAAGCTACATAAGGAGCATAAGCAAAGAAACTCAGTTTCTGTACAGTAGCCTCAGAAGCTCCATTTGTATCAACTCCATTAGGCCAGTACTTTAGAGGAGTGTAAACCCATCCAGAAGAATAAGTTACCTGCTGGTTCCACATGAAGTTAGGTGCCCAGTTTGGAGTATCTTCTGTAGTTGCCATAGTTGAATGACCTGTAGCACCATAATCAGAAGCGCCTGTGTTATAAGCGAACACACCGAAACCTGTAGTTTGGAGTGTTGTGGAACTAATATCACCTGCATAACCAGCACGTGTTCCATTGCCATTATAAGCAGAGAAAGCGATAGGAGAATCCTGAGCTACATTGTTAACGAAATCGTTACTCTCTGAGCAACTAGCTAGCATCAATAATGAAGATGCAGCAAAAATAAATAGTTTCTTCATAAATAATCTATCTTAAATTAGTAATAGTGTTTAGAAAATGCGAATCTGATCTTTAATATCACAAAAAAGTAATAAGAATGTTTTCTTATGTTAGCCTCATTCTATCTGTTGCAAAAATAAGGGCTATTTTTTTATGTGTCAATATTTTATAGTGACTTTTTTTTCATAATTTGTGATATATTGTTTTTT
>CACYKX010000043.1:16437-31484 GCA_902775075.1 uncultured Prevotellaceae bacterium
GTTTTTTATTTTTCTTTGTAGTTGTTTTCACCTTAATATAGAAAGAGTGTAAATGAAGAGCTAAAGTGAAGAAAAAATACGTGCCAACGGGCATTTTTCTGTTAAATCATTACCACTTTAGCGAAAAACTTTGTATATTTGCATCGTTAATTTAATTTCGCATGTGGGGTGGGTTTGTCGTGATGACACGCTCACCTGTTTTTTATTGTTACTTTTGATATATCACAAAAATATGATAAAACACTTGCATAATCCAATAATAGTTGCTAATTTTGCAAAAGATTATAAAAACCAAGACAGTTAAAGGCATTCTGAGAACATATTTTTCTCGTCGTCGTGATGACGACATATTCTCAAGTTATCTATATATATATTATTAATTTGATGGACTTCTCGGCAATGCGTTGGGAAGCCCATTTTTTAGCCTTTATTGTTAATTTCTGAGATATAGATCGTATTTCCCGCTTTTTTATTATCTTTGCAATACGAATTATAAAAATTAAATATTATGTCAACTCCACACAATGCAGCTAATTCCGGTGATATAGCTGAAACCGTTATTATGTCCGGCGACCCTTTGCGCGCCAAGTTCATGGCAGAGCATTTCCTCGAGAACCCTGTACAGTTTAATGGTGTACGAAACATGTTTGGCTATACCGGTACTTATCAAGGTAAACGCGTCAGCGTGATGGGCCATGGCATGGGTATGCCGTCGGTAGGAATCTATAGTTATGAATTGTTCCATTTCTATAATGTGAAACAGATCATCCGTGTGGGCACGGCGGGATGTATCCAGAAGGGTATGGATTTGGGCGACGTTGTCATCGCCCAGGGCTCTTGTACCGATTCCAACTATCTTCATCAATATCGCTTGCCGGGTACTTATGCGCCTATCGCAGACTATGACTTGCTCTCTTCAGCCGTGGAAGGTTGTAAGGAGATGGGCATCCGCTACTGGGTAGGTAATGTGCTGAGTAGCGATGTCTTCTATGATGATAACCAGGAATGGAAGAATTGGGCCAAGATGGGTGTCCTTGCTGTTGAGATGGAAAGTGCGGCGCTCTATGCCAATGCGGCGGCAGCCGGTAAGAAGGCGCTTACGATCCTTACCATCAGCGATAGCTTGGTAGAGGATAAGGCCACATCGGCTGAAGAACGCCAGAATGCTTTCACCAATATGATGAAGGTAGCTTTTAGCTTGATTTGATATTAGACTTAAAGTTCTTAGAAAAAAGACGGCACGATACTCATTGGTATCGTGCCTTTATCGTCCATCACGGACTTCTAATCTTTTGTGTTAACCACTGTCTTTAGTTAAATTGTAAATTGCGATTTTTTTAGAAAGATGAAAGATCTATTTTTCTTCGATGATGCAAATGTATATAAAACGAGCAAACTATGCAAATAATTTATACCCCAAAATGACCCAACATTCGAAAAAATAGCCCCACAAAACCCCACATTTTTTTGTATTTTGTAGGGTAAAAAGTTTTTGGATTCAAAATAATGTACTATCTTTGCATCTGAAACCATAATCAACCGATATATCATGACGACACAGCCTTTAAAGATTCTGTTACAAGATTTTATAGAACAGCATGGGGGAAATAGTGAGGAAAGACTCCGTTTCACGGTGTTCCTGTTCAACTTCCTCGTCTCTTTCATCGTCCTCTCTACCAATTTGATCAGTATCATAGGCCATGCCCCTGCCACCTATCTTATCATTACGATAGGACTTCTCTTGGTAAATATATCATCGATGGCATTGTTCTTGGCACATAAGATGA
Source organism: uncultured Prevotellaceae bacterium (assembly GCA_902775075.1). The sequence continues at coordinate 18,225 of CACYKX010000043.1, forward strand.
GTCTGGTAAGAGCTTTCGCCTATTATGGAATCGTCTCGCAACTCTTCGAGTCTATGCGTATCATCTTTCTCACCGTGTTGCCTCCGGAGAATGTTGACGTACTTATCGTGGTCAACCAGATAGCGTCTTATTCCATACTCCTGTATCTCGTGATGGGATTCGTGCCTCGTGCCCCGTTTATCGTTGCCGCGATGTCCATCGTCACGATCCTCTTTGCCGGTTTTTATCATGGTGGCGTCATCAGCATGGCTATCACGATGCTCTTTGTCATCTTGATGGCGGTCACGTGTTTCTTGGCTTACATCTGTCATGCCACCATCCATGCCATTCAACAGGAGAATATCAAGTTTCGCTCGCAGCAAGAGGGATTGTTGCGCTCTTTCCAGATGACGGAAGAAGAATTTGTGGTCTTTGTCCAACTCAGTAGAAGTAGGAGAAACGATAGGAAGAGTATCTCCCGACTGTTCAGTAAACTCGGGGAACAGTCAGAGCATAATATCATAGAGGCCGTGAAGATTAGAATGGCGGAAAAGGAAGCCGAGAAGGATGACCTGTCAAAGACATTCCCTAACTTCACCCCCGTGGAACTCGAGGTATGTAAATATGTCATCGCCGGTCATACGCTTAAGGAGGTGGCTCGCATATTAAACAAGTCGGAGAATAATGTAAGTGCCGTGAGGGGTAGAATACGAAAGAAACTCGGACTCGTCCCAGAGGAAGATCTACGTGAAAATCTAGTCATGATAGCCCATAAGAAGAAATAGCCGATGGCACAGTGGGTATCTAGGACGCAAAAAAGAAGGACTACGCCTTCTTTAGTTTAAACGAGTTCTCGATACTGGCTACCTCCTCGGCAAAAGCATGATTAGCCTTCAACAGATTCTCTACAGCCGTACAACTGTGGATGACGGTAGAATGGTCTCTGTTTCCGATCATCTTACCGATCCTACTGGTAGGGATGCGCGTGTACTTCTGTGCCAGATACATCGACACCTGTCGAGCAACGACCAATTCGTGCTTTCTGCTCCTACTGTTGATCGATGTGGCGGAAACCTCGTAATGGTTGCACACGGAAGTCACGATATCGTCGATGGTAAGCGTATGCTTATCCTCCATCTTTATCGCACGCTTGATACAACGTTCAGCCAATTTGAGGTTGATGTCTCCGCCATAGGTAATACTATAAGCGAGCAGACCGTTGATGACGCCCTGTAGATCTCTCACGCTGCCATCGGCGTTTTCCGCAATAAAATAGATCACATCTTCCGGAATGTTCAATCCGTTCTTTCTAATCAAGTATTTCAGAATATCTACACACAACTGCTTGTTCGGGTTCTCCAACTCGGCGATGAGTCCGCATGAGAATCTTGTGAGTAGTCTGTCGGGCATATCTTTCAATTCTACCGGAGGACGGTCGCTCGCCAAGATGATTCGTTTACCATTCTTGAATAGGTGGTTGAAGATGTGGAAGAAAGTATCCAGCGTCTTACCTTTGCCCATCCATTCCTGGATATCATCCACGATAAGCATATCTATGGTCTGGTAGAATCCAATGAAATCATTTGTACGATTACTGATTACCGCCTGGGTAAACTGTACCTGAAAGAGTTTGGCACTAATATAGAGTACTCGTTTCTGTGGATACAACTGTTTGGTTCTGTTGCCGATGGCAGAGATCAGATGCGTTTTTCCACATCCAGACGGCCCGTAGATAAAGAGTGGGTTAAACTGTGTCGTGTTAGGATGTTCCGCTATCGAAGCACCGATGGAACGAGGCAACTTATTACTGTCACCTTCGATATAATTATTAAAGGTGAGATGCGCATTCAGGTTAGAATCCAAATCCGCGGAATGCTGATCGAGGAGAGAAGGAGCCTCGTTGGCCCTTGTCTTAGGTTGAGGAGTAACGGCATTGGCAGGATCAGCCTCTATATCCTGCGAAATCTTATGTTCATTATCGGTAACGATGCGATAAGTAAGACGTACTTTTTCCCCATAATAATGGTGTAGAACCTTGCTCAGCAAGTCTACAAAGTTCTGCTCCAAGTATTCATAGACGAACGGACTCGGTACTTTTACCAAGAGCGTTTGGGTCTTTGGGTCGAATTTCTCGAAGACAATCGGCCTAAACCAGGTATCGTATTGTTGCTCTGTGACATTTCCTTTGATTAAGGAGAGACATTTATCCCAGAGCTTTTTCGGGCTTGTTTCCATTATTGAGTTAAATTACAAATGTGTCTTTCGACGATGTATTACTTTCTAGCTTTTGCAAAGATAAAAAAGATTTCAATATCATGCAAATCCTTTAAAAATACAAAAAATAACATTTTTGATGTAACTATCTAACAATAAGATAGTTAATAGATTTTTGCAAAATGCATCATGTAAATTCGCTTAAAGAATTCATAACCTGTTGATTATTAGACTGATAATCATTTTGATTATTGCTTACGTCTACGATAGTGAAACATATTCATACTCGGTGAAATCTCGCATGATAACGTATCTTTTGAGTAGAATCCTTTTTCGTGAAACATTTTGTTTTGCTATTTAGACAATATTTAAATAATAGACCAATCTACAGACTGAAATAGATATAGGTATGACCCTTTTTAGGAATATGCAAAATACGCAGTTAACTTCATCAGCTTACGCAGTTAACTTCGTGGGCTGATAGAGTTAACTGCGTCGGCCTATATAGTTAACTGCGTAAGCTGATGAAGTTAACTGCGTAAATTCTTGTTTTTACGGTATTCGGCTGGGGTCATTTTAAAACGAGCCTTGAAAGCTTTATACATCGCTTGTTTGGTTCGATAACCCGTGGCCATGGCGATATCGCTGATTTCTCGATCGGTCTTTGCCAGCAAGTCAGCACAACGGCACAACTTCTTCTCGCTGATCCAAGCGCTGAATGTGAGTCCCACATTATTATATATATAGTCACTCAATTCCATACGGTCGACATTCAAGATGTCGGCAACCGCTTCTAAGGTACAGTTACTGGAATATATCGGGTTGTTGTTCTCTCTCTTGAGGAGGTGAAGCAGTTCGGTGCGGATAATCTCGGCCGTATAGCATCCGTTGTATTTCATCTTGGTATAACGTACAAATTGTGTGTACACACGAATTGACCGTAGTAACAAACCGATCAACAAGATGTGGCACAAACTGTGAAACCAAAGATAGGGTAGTATGTGAGCAATCGTAAGAAGGATGAGTATCGTGACATAGGAGGCCAAGTTGAAATGCTCACGACCTGTCTGCTCACTCTCCAACTCCGAGACATGTTCTCGCCGATGTTTCCGCCAATATATGTATGCCTCGATGAGTTCTCCGAGCATGAAGAGATAAGATAATAGGATAATCCCCAACCAAGCGACGCGGGCTACGAAGATGACATGTTCCGCCGTACCGTCAACAGGTATGATACCTTCCCACTGGTAAATTTGTCGATATCTGTGGCTCAGGCGCATGATGAAATAGAAGATGATGAGAATCAACGGATATTGCAACAGGAAAAACCAATTGAACGGATTGCGATAATGCATTCTGCCATAATATGCTGACGCCAACAACACAAATGTAACAAAAGCGGAATAATATAGACAAATTGTGAATAGTGGAAGTATCTCTATACGACCGTTGTCGACAATAAATAAATCGCTAATCGTAGCCGATACTAATATGCTAAAGAATGTTAAGAAAGAGTGACGACGAAATTGGAAATGTGTATCCTTCATCTTTCTTCCATAAACATGTTGAAATGTTATCACGTATATGAGTGTCAGATTGAGACAGATTATCGTAATGTAATATAATAATGTCATGCGCTATTTATCTATTTTGCAATGCAAATATACGACTTTTTGATTAAAAACAGGTAATTCTCGTTTATTTTAGGTACATGATAACTTTTTTATGAGACATGATAACTTCTATTTTAAAGAATTTCCATAAATTTGCGCAAGAAAGAAGAAAGATTTATGCATGCGAAGAAATATCCGATTTTATAAAAATTGGGTATTAGATTAATAACTCTCTGATTATTTATAAAATTATATTCTTCGTAACGATTACACATATATGGATAATCAGAAGAAAAAGTTCTTATCTTATATATTTAAGATGGTGCCGCTCGGGAGAGTAGCACCATGACTTTTTTTATCTTGTTAACAAAATGCATTCTTAATTTGTTTACAATAATTAACACGCTGTAAGTATCTATTCTACTAAAAGTTTGTATCTTTGCGTATAATTTATTTCTCTTATATTATATAAATACAAATATTATGACCGAAGAAAAATTTAGAGTTGAGAGCGACCTTTTGGGCGAACTCAAGGTTCCTGATGACGCGCTGTATGGCGTACAGACCCAACGAGGCATCAACAATTATCATATCTCTCGCAAGAAGATGCGTGACTATCCTGATTATGTAATCGCTATAGCTTATGTGAAGTTGGCTGCTGTACAGACCAATCATGCGCTGGGTGTCATTGGTGACGAGATCGCCGGTGCCATCAGTCAGGCTTGTCGCGAGATCATCGATGGCAAATGGCATGAGAATTTTCCTATCGATATGATGCAGGGTGGTGCCGGTACATCGGTAAACATGAACGCTAATGAGGTTATCGCCAATCGTGCGCTCGAAATCATGGGGCACAAGAAGGGTGAATATCAATATTGTTATCCTAATGACCACGTGAACTGTGGACAATCTACGAATGATGTTTATCCGACAACGATTCGTTATGCGATCATTCGTATGAACAAGACGTTGGTGGCTAGTCTTACCGGACTGATCAGTGCGTTGCGCTATAAGGCTGAAGAGTATAATGATGCGATCAAGATGGGTAGAACTCAGTTGCAAGATGCCGTGCCGATGACGTTTGGACAGGAGTTTAAGGCTTATGCCAACAATCTTGAAGAGGAATTGCTGAACCTGGATCGTAACGTGAAATTGCTTCACGAGATCAATATGGGTGGTACGGCCATTGGTACGGGACTGAATGCTGTTCCGGGATTTGCCAAACTTTGTGCTGCCAACTTGAGTAAACTTACCGGTGAGAATTTTGTTTCAGCTACCGACCTTGTAGAAGCAACTCCTGATACGGGTGCTTATGTGAGTTATTCGGGCGCACTGAAGCGTTTGGCCATCAAACTGTCTAAGATCTGTAACGACCTACGACTGATGGCTTCGGGCCCTCGCTGCGGTCTAAAGGAAATCAACTTGCCGGCCAAGGCTCCTGGTTCTTCTATTATGCCAGGTAAGGTGAACCCGGTAATTCCGGAGGTTACCAATCAGGTTTGTTTCAAGGTGATTGGTAACGATACTACGGTTTCGTTTGCCGCAGAAGCCGGACAGTTGGAACTTAACGTTATGGAACCGGTCATCACGGAATGTTTGTTCGAAAGTTTGCTGTGGTTGCATAATGCTATCGATACGCTGACGGAAGAATGCGTGCTCGGTATCACCGTGAACAAAGAGCGTTGCTATGACATGGTGAAGAACAGCATCGGAATTGTTACGGCTTTGAATCCTTATATCGGATATAAGAACAGTACGAAGGTGGCTAAAGAGGCTCTCGAGACCAACCGCTCGGTCTATGATATCGTTATCGAAAAGGGGCTGATGACCAAAGAGGCGCTTGACGAAGCCCTCGATCCGAAGGCTATGCTTCAGTCGCATAAGTTTCTTACCAAAGACTTATCTTCTAAATGATGAATTTTGATTGAGGTTGTCATGGCAACCTTATAGTTATAGGGAGGCTATCTGTATATCAACAGATGGCCTCTGCTTTTGGGTGTCCTTTAGGAATAAAATCGTTTGCACATAATAAAAATGAATGTGCAAAATCGCTAATCTTTTGTATAATATATGTTAAGTTTATACGACCATCTCCCCTTATCTTATCGATTTCTTATAAATTTGTCTTTGAGAAAAAAAGTAGTAATGATATGACAAGTGAAGAATGGTATCTGAAAGGAAATGAAGCGCGTCGCCATCAGCATTTCGATGAAGCAATTCATTGCTATATGGAAGCTATCGCCCTGGATGCGAATAGTCCAGCCGTAGAAGCCAAACGGATGCTCGAAGATATTTATTCCTTCTATTGTAAGGATTTCTATAATCCCTAACAGTTTGCTACCTGATGTAATATATGTGAAAAATAATCATAAAAACAATACAGATGAGCAAGATGAAAGGAGCCATCGTGGTGAATACGGATCGATGCAAAGGATGCGGACTGTGTATCGCAGCCTGTCCTAAGCAAGCGATAGCGATGGCTGACAAGAAAGTAAATGTAAGCGGTTACCCGTATGTAGAGCCAAGTGCCCAGGCTGACGCCTGCACAGGTTGTACATCGTGTGCCATTGTTTGTCCGGACGGTTGCATTACCGTGTACAGAAAAAAAGTGGAGGAATAACGATATGGAGAACGAAGTGTTATTGATGAAAGGCAATGAGGCAATCGCTCATGCTGCCATTAGATGTGGTGCAGATGGTTTCTTCGGTTATCCTATCACCCCTCAAAGTGAGATTATCGAAACGTTAGCCTTGCTTAAACCTTGGGAAACTACCGGAATGGTGGTTTTGCAGGCTGAAAGTGAGGTGGCTTCTATCAATATGTTATATGGCGGAGCCGGTGCCGGCAAGCGTGTTCTTACCACTTCTTCGAGTCCTGGTGTGGCTCTGATGCAAGAAGGTATCGCTTATATGGCCGGTGCTGAATTGCCTGGTGTTATCGTGAACGTGCAACGTGGCGGTCCGGGACTGGGTACAATTCAACCTTCGCAAGCTGACTATTTCCAAGCTACTCGTGGTGGCGGTAATGGTGACTATAATGTCATCGTTCTAGCTCCGAATAGTGTACAGGAGATGGCCGACTTTGTAGATTTGGCTTTTGAACTGGCTTTCCGCTACCGTAACCCTGCCATGATCCTTTCGGATGGTGTTATCGGACAGATGATGGAGAAGGTGGTATTGCCACCGGTAAAACCTCGTCGTACGGAGGAACAAATTAAGAAAGAATGTCCGTGGGCGACCTTCGGAAGAACTGCCAATCGTAAGCCGAATATCATCACTTCTCTTGAATTGAAACCTGAAGTAATGGAACAACGAAATCTGGCTATGCAAGCTAAGTATCAGGAGATTAAAGACCATGAGGTGAGATACGAGATGCTAGAATGTGAGGATGCTGACTATGTGATCGTTGCTTTTGGTAGTGCTGCCCGTATTGCAGAGAAGGCTATCGAGATCGCACGTGAAGAAGGTATTAAGGTGGGCCTCTTCCGACCAATCACATTGTGGCCTTTCCCTGAGAAGCAGTTGGCTGATCTGGCCAAGAAGGTGAAGGGTATGCTCGTGACGGAGATCAATGCCGGTCAGATGATAGAGGATGTAAAACTTGCTGTGAATGGTGCTGTACCGGTAGAACACTTCGGACGACTGGGCGGTATCGTTCCGGAACCACAGGAGATAGTTGAGAATCTTAAAAAAATGATGTAAGCAATGAATGAAGATATAATTTCACCTGAGAATTTGGTGTATGAGAAACCAAAATTGATGAACGATACTCCGATGCATTATTGTGCCGGATGTTCACATGGTGTGGTTCATAAACTCGTTGCCGAGGTTATCGAGGAGATGGGTATGGAGGAGAAAACCGTAGGCGTTTGCCCGGTAGGATGCGCCGTGTTTGCCTATCGTTATCTGGACATCGACTGGCAGGAGGCTGCCCATGGTCGCGCGCCAGCAGTAGCGACAGCTATTAAGAGATTGTGGCCCGACCGCCTCGTGTTTACGTATCAGGGTGATGGTGACTTGGCTTGTATCGGTACTTGTGAAACAATTCATGCCTTGAATAGAGGTGAGAACATTCCTATCATCTTCATCAACAATGCAATCTATGGTATGACGGGTGGACAGATGGCTCCTACCACTCTGATCGGTCAGAAGACGGCAACTTGTCCGTATGGTCGTGATCCGGAAATTCATGGTTATCCATTGAAAATTACGGAATTGGCTGCCCAACTCGATGGTACTTGTTATGTCACTCGACAGAGCGTAGAGACCGTGGCTGCCATTCGACAGACCAAGAAGGCCATCCGTAAAGCTTTCGAAGCCAGTATGCAAGGTAAGGGTAGCAGTTTAGTAGAAGTGGTAAGTACCTGTAACAGTGGTTGGAAGATGAGCCCTGTGAAAGCCAATGAATGGTTGGAAGAACATATGCTGGAATTCTATCATAAGGGTGATCTGAAAGATACAACAGGTCTATAGTTTTTAATCTTTATGTCTTTGCACCTGATGTGGGATCATCAGGTGTGGAGAAATGAATAGTAGAAATATGAAGAAAGAAATAATAATCTCCGGATTTGGTGGCCAGGGTGTTCTCTCGATGGGTAAGATACTGGCTTATTCCGGTTTGATGGAAGATAAAGAGGTGACATGGATGCCTGCTTATGGTCCAGAGCAACGTGGCGGTACTGCCAATGTTACGGTAATCATCAGCGATGATCGTATCTCTTCGCCAATTCTTAGTAGTTATGATATTGCCATCGTACTGAACCAACCTTCACTCGATAAGTTTGAGAGTAAGGTGAAACCGGGCGGCATCCTTATCTATGATGGCTTTGGCGTGATGAATCCTCCTACCCGTAAGGATATCAAGGTGTATCGCATCGATGCAATGGATAAGGCTGCCGAGATGAAGAATTCCAAAGTCTTTAACATGATCGTGCTGGGTGGACTACTTCAGGTTTGTCCGATCTTACCAGACAAGGCGTTGGAGAAAGCTTTGTATAAGACATTGCCGGAGCGCCATCATAACTTGATTCCGCTGAATATGGAAGCTGTTGGTGAGGGAAGAAAGATCATCAACGAAGAATAGTGATATGACATCCCTTAGATAAGGACGGAAGAATTTCCGTCTACAAGAAAGGTCGCATTCAACAGAATACGACCTTTTTTATTTTTTCACTATAACCCATTATAGTGTGTAGAAATAAATTTAATGTTGTTCCTCGTTATCGCTGCATAGTAACATGATAGGAGCGATTGTCATCTTCTCAATCTTTGGCTTTTTGTAAACTAACTTTTTCATTTTTCCACATTAATCTTTTTACCGGCTGCAAAGTTAATAATTTTATATGAGTTATAAAACAAATATTATATTTTTTTGAAATAGACAAAATAGAAAAAGATCCGACAATCACTTGCCGAATCTTTCTTTTTAGTTTTATAGATATGCTCACGCACGTAAAAACTAACCTCTTAAATTTGCTTGAAAAACTCTCTAAAATTCTATAAATTTCAAATTGAACATGTTGAATAAGTAATTATCTAACTTGTTTAAATGCAAATGAACTATTAACTGTATGCTTACAACTTCAAATGTAGAAAACTGAAGACTGGAACGGATTTAAAATCCACTTTAATCAAATAATCTTCTTGTATATCTATCTAAAACTGTTTTATATTTCGCAAATATAAATTAAATTTGGGAAACTTGCACGCTTTTTAAGGTTTTTCTTTGTTTTTTTCTTATAAAAAATGATTTTTGAACCTATAAATACTGTATTTATCCCCCTGATTACCACTATTTATAGAACGAATAAAGGCTGTGGAAACTACCACAGCCTTGGTTATTACATAGTTGATAGATTTCAGAACTTCACAGTCCCTTTTATCATAAAGCAAATGATCATTGGTTACATGGCGAAGGTGTTGAAACCTCCGTCTACTACAGCTACGGTACCTGTCACGAATGCTGCCGCATCGCTCATCAGATACTGGATGGTACCACATAGCTCTTCCGGTTTGCCCATACGACCGAATGGGGTCTGACGGATAACGTCTTTTCCTCGTTGGGTAAAACTTCCATCCGGATTGGTGAGTAATGCTCGGTTCTGTTCGGTAATGAAGAAACCCGGAGCAATGGCGTTTACGCGTATACCTTCACCAAACTTCATGGCAGTCTCGTGTGCCATATAGGCTGTGAAGTTGCTGATACCGGCCTTGGCAGCGGCATATCCACAAACACGGGTCATCGGACGGAAGGCTGCCATACTAGAGAAGTTGATGACAGAACCTTTACCCTGTTTTACCATCGGGCGAAGGAATACCTGTGTCGGAATAACGGTTCCGGTAAGGTTCAAGTTGAGTACCTTTTGGAATTCATCAGCCTTCAGGTCGAAGAAATTCTGATCAGGGGTGATCGTTGCACCCTTCTGATTGCCACCGGCTGCATTCAATAGGGTATCGACACGACCGAAGTCAGCAAGAATGTCCTTACAGTTCTGCTCTACGACTTCCTGATTCATCACGTCTGTCTTATAGAATTTGGCTACACCACCATTCTTTACTATATCTTCGACGATAGCCTGTCCGACTTCTTCCTTGCGACCAAGAATACAAACTTTTGCACCTTGCTCGGCGAGATATTTAGCAATACAGCGGCCGAGAACACCTGTACCACCTGTGATGACTACTACGTAGTTTTTAATATCAAATAAATTTTTCATATTTTTTCCTTATCTAAATATATTTTTAATCGAAGAATCCCGGTTGCTTGTATGCTATTCCCAACTCGCGATCTACCGTTGCTATGATTCCCTGTACCTGTCCCATAGCGAACATACGACCTAGGAAACTGTAACCTGCATTATAGCCTTTAGTCTCATCGCCCAACATGGTCATGCCATGGTCTACACGCATAGGAAGTTGTGGGTTTACCTTCTCAAAGATTCGAGTCAGTTCGATGAGGTCGGCACGACCACCGAGATGACTTGCTTCGGTGAAATCGCCGTTAGGGAACACATGACAAGAACGAAGATGTACGAACCAAGTGCGTGATGCAAACTGGCGTGCCAACTCCACAACATCATTCTGAGCACCGGCGCTTAGTGAACCGGCACAGAAGGTGAGCCCGTTATGCTTGTTAGGAACAGCATTCAGGAACCATTCGATATCCTCCTTGCTTGTCACGATGCGAGGCAAACCGAGAATCTGGAATGGTGGGTCATCAGGATGTACACACATATACATATCGCATTCCTCGCATATAGGCATGATAGCTTCGAGGAAATATTTCATATTTTCGCGTAACTGGTTCTTGTCTATACCTTTATAGAGTGCCAATAATTCTCGGAACAGTTCGATAGGATGTTCATCATCTTCCTTGAAATTACCACTGACGAATCCCTGTGTCTTGATGACGATATTTTCCACGAGGGCATGATCCTTTTCCGGAGTCATGGTCTCCTTGAGTTCGTCTACCTCTCTTAATATATCGCGACCGTTAGGTTTACCGTCAGGACCGAGCACCCTGAAGTTTGCCCAACTTTCACGAGCGTTCTCACGTTTCAAGATATAGATATCGAAATAAGCAAACTCAGGAATACTGAAGTATAGATTCGAAGTTCCGTTAGGATTAGCATGTAACAAATCTGTTCGTGCCCAGTCGAGGACAGGCATGAAGTTATAGCAGATTGTGTGAATGCCTTCTGCAGCCAAATTGCGAAGGCTCTCCTTATAGACCTCTATCTGATGATCACGGTCAGGACCGGCGTATTTGATGGTTTCCACAACAGGAAGACTCTCGACAACGCTCCATCGCATGCCGTAACTTTCAATATATGATTTCAAATCATGAATCTTCTCACGAGTCCACACCTCACCGAGAGGTACATCGTGGAGAGCTGTTACAATTCCTTCTACACCAATTTGTTTTAGCATGGCCAGCGTGATATGATCATTTTTGCCGAACCATCTCCATGTTTTTTCCATTTGTTTCTTGGTATTTTAATTATTTCTATGCACAAAGGTAAGCAAAAAAAGAGAAAGTAAATTGCAAAAAAACAAAAGTTTTGTCGGATGAATCAAAATTTCAAACATTTGAACCAAATTTGAAAGTATTTGGTACTTTACATAAAGTATCATTAACACAAAAATACGATATTTGTGGTGTTAAAAACTAATATTCTTATAACCTTAAAAAAATTATGCGAAATGATTAAGAAAATTTTAGCTTCTTTTTTGGTGGCAATGTCTATGCCAATAGGAGCTTGGGCTCAGTTTGGAGTTGTAGAGCCCTTACACGTTGACGGGAATCAACTTAAAGATCCGACAGGTCATAAGGTGGTACTGCATGGAGTAATGGACACACCTAATCCTTATTTTAACCACAATCGATGGGGATATGCATGCAATGACGGAACCGTGAGTACATGCATCAACTATTTTGAAAAGATGTTCGCTGCCATCACGGACACACGTCAGGGTGCTTATTGCAACATCTTCCGTCTTCATCTAGATCCGTGTTGGACTAATGAAGGACAGGCAAATGGTGAGGCAGATATTTCTAAGTTTAGTGCGGCTCGTCTGCAGAAATATCTGAACTCTCTTTATTTCCCGATAGCACAGAAAGCCTTGAATCATGGTTTGTATGTCGTTGTTCGCCCTCCTGGGGTGTGCCCTAAAGAACTTCGCGTGGGCGATGCTTATCAGAATTATCTGAAAACGGTTTGGAATATTGTATCGAGTAACTCGAATATCAAAAGTCATGCGGGTGTCATCTCTATTGAGTTGGCCAACGAACCTGTCCATATAACAAGCCAATGGGGGCAGAATTCTGCCAGTGCACTTCATGACTATTTCCAACCTATTGTGGATTTGATTCGTAAGAATGGTTTTACTGGTGTCATCTGGGTGCCTGGTACGGGCTACCAATCTCAATATCAGGACTACAAGACCAACCCTATTGTAGGTAGTAACATTGGTTATGCCGTACATGTCTATCCCGGATGGTATGGTCAGAAGGCTACGAATGCCACAAGTTGGGGATTTATCCAAAACTTCCAGAATCAAGTGCCGGTGGTAACGACCAACCCAATTCTCGTGAGTGAAATCGACTGGAGCCCCGAGAAACCGGGTACCGGTAAGTATAACGAGTTCGGCGAATGGGTAGGTTCCAATCAAGGAACATGGGGTACGGCGACAACCTCGAAATGGGGGAATGCTTGGAAAGCCTGTATGGATCACTTTGGCAACATCAGTATGACCCTTACTAGTGCTGACGACTATGTCGACCTTGATACCTACTTGAAGTCCGGTCGGGTAACACCTTCCTTCGGTGGTAACCCGGAAGCTTGTGCCAAGGCTTGCTTTGACTGGTATGCAGAATATGCCAAGGTGAACTATGCACATAAGGGTGGCTCCGGTTCACAAGGTGAGCAGGGTGGTGGACAGGTACAACCACAGCC
>CACYKX010000044.1 GCA_902775075.1 uncultured Prevotellaceae bacterium
AGTTCTGCATCGCCTTACGCTGATTGCTCGCATACCAAAGATTCAGAAAATTCATTTCTGATATATTCTTTGCAAAGTCAGAGCTATCAGCATCAAGCCTGTCATGATACTTTGAAATGATTTCCCACTTATACAGCTCCTGCTGATAAGGGTCGCCGTTCAATCCGTATTTCTTCAGATGTTCGGTAAAGTTAGTTATGAGTTCATTTATAGTCATAATCGTTCTTAACAATCTTCTATTGTAATGTCAAACTTAATCTCCTTATTACGATAAATGTTGATATTAACGTCAGGAGTAATGTAGTTGGCATCGAAACGTTCATTATTGCTGCTTATATTCCACTCGTTGATAAAACCACCATCAGGGTAAATACAAAGTTTCTTTTTGCCACAAATGATGGAAAGTTCACGCCAATGAGTTAATGAGCGCTTGTCTCCTGGCTGGATAGGTACCAAATCGCCCTTGATGTCATCATTATAACTGAGATTCTTCAGCCAATCAGTTGTCAGGAGTTTAAGTTTTGAATCACGTACATCAGAAGAAGGCATATTAGCAGTAATACTATCAGACTTCCCCTTGTCATCACGATAGGTTTCAAGTTTAAACTCTATCGTGAAATCCTTATCAATCTGTTTCACGAAATGTTCAACTGTCTGTAATGTCAGAATCATACCCATGATACTCTTTAGGTGCTCATCCTGATAAGAAATTGTCAGTTTCCCACTATTTTGCTTGGCATATCCGATAAACTGGTCAATGAGTCCTTCAGACTTACTCTGGAGGATTTCTCCGAGCTGAGTAGAACCTATTTCACGATATTCGTTACCTGACAGTTTTATCAACATTGTTGATGGTTTGAATGACGTATCTATTGCCTTTGCCTTAGTTATAGGATTATCAATACGAACAAAGAACATTACCTCATTACCCCATTGAACATTGAGTTGTGCATGCTCTTTACTACTGGTAAAGTATAGATTGCCATCGATATAGGCCAATGGGTACAAGCCATTGTTCACCCAAGGATTCTTCATAATCTTGGCATCATCACCTTTAGCCCATGCTTTGAACTCCCGAATCATAGACATGATTGGGTCAACAATAGCGTTATCATCAGACTCCATCACACAGAATGTCGTGGTGTCACTCTTCATCACGAAATTGTTCATCAACTGTGGACGCCATCCTGTTTCTTTACCATCGTAATCCCATTCCTTATAATCATTATCAACAAAAAGAACAAGATTCTGATGTGAGCCACTGAAAGCTTTCTGCAAATCATACAATGTTGTTTGCGAAGGTGATGCATTGGGAAAGGCATCTTTTACATTCTGGGGAATGGTATCGCCAACTTCTTCTTCCTCTGCAATCCAGGCAAGGGCTGCATCTATATCTACATACCTGATGAAGCGAAGTGTAAACTTGTCCAAAAGCATATCCTTTGAACACTTATCTTTAGCCTCTTGCAACAGTTTCTTAGATGCTTGGATGACTTCCTTCATCACCTGAATGTTTGCCATCTGGTTTGCGTAACCTGCACCGCCTGGATTACAGTCAAATACACAAAGATGACCATTAGGCATGATTGCGAAATCCACTGCACCACGTTCCTTGCCAAGAATATCCACAAGTGTTTGAGTAAACACAATACCAAGGGTGAAGAGCAAATTCTCTTCCTTAGAGCGGTCAGACATCCACTTATTTTGCCCCTTATGACGAATACGAATCTCACTATAGTCGGTCTGAATCAAGTCACCGATGATAACATTACGCTTTATCTTGGTTGGGTCATTGGAACACCCACATCCTTTACGCATCTCCTTACCGGTGATAGCATAATGATAGTTTGGCTTTTCTGGCTGACCTTCTTTGCGTTTTGCAACAACAGGATTGAACTCGAATGGGAATTTCAAAGGTTCATCCTTATCTGCCACATCGTCCTCAATCACTGTTCTTCCACATCGAGGACAGAAACAGTAACCAAAGCCTTTTCCTTCATTATAGTAGAGAATCTTGGCATTACCAGAATCACTATTAGGACGTACAGAGAACAAATGTGGTTCAGTTACATTGTTTGACCAGTCATCTGCATCAATCAACTGAGCACTTACACGAGTGAATACATTACTATCCATAATACGTGTCTTGTCCTCATTAATATCAGGCATAAACCCAACCGGCTGGATTAGGTCAAGTCCATAATCATTATTAACGCCCCATCTAATCTGAGTGCTCAAATTCGGGTCATCTATGACTGTTTTATCATTATTACGGTATATAGTTTTGAATGACTTCACATTGTCATCATACATATTCGTGATTTCTATACCTCGTACAGTATATACAACTCCATCAACTGCAACGCTATTACCTGGTGCATATTGAGCAATAGCATCTCGTAATGAGTATGATGGATTTGAAGATGACATTGGAGTCAAATAATCCCTCTTGCCATTACTATTTAAGTCAAGTGTGAGGACATTGACAGGCATATTGGCATTAGGAGTAAAACGACTTGTTGCCCAATAATTTAGCAATCGCTGATTAAGAACAGAGAAGTACTGCAATTTTAACTTAATTCGGAATCGTTCATTTTTCGTTGAATCCGGGTCATCAAAAGCAGTCTTATAATCAACCAACTTGTTATATAGTTCAGAATAACAACGCTCATTATTATCCTTTGCATTCCTGATGACCAGAGTCAACTGGTCTTCAAAAATTGTTCCTTTCAAGAGGCTTGTTAAATCTTCACGGAGATTCGGAGTGTCCGACAAAGGCTTGCAGCACATCTGATTGAAGCGTTCATACATAGTTCCTGCCGAATTTCCCAGCAAATCTTTAGGATCTGCTTCACTGGCCCCATTCAGGACAAGCAACTTTCCCTGTGACAAACGAACTTCAAAATTGGTATAGTAGTCAGCCACCTTCTGACCAAGACTACCACCATTTGCCCCTTCACTGAACACTCCAAAGGCGCGTACAAGGAATGAATTTACATGTCGCTGAACAACCTGAGGACTTTTCAAGTCAACGGTCGGAACACGGACAGGACGATTGATAATCTTCTCAATAGGATTTGTGAGTGTACGGAGACCAATAACATCTGAACCACACAAAGTAATACATGCACTTCTTACTTTATTGTTACGTCCACTTCGACCTGCACGCTGCTTATAGTTTGATGGATGTGGCGGTACACTTGACAGCATTACAACCTCCAAATTACCAAGGTCAACACCCATTTCCATAGTTGTTGAACAAGCCAAAATATTAATTGTATGGTCTTTGAACTTTGACTGCAATCCACGAGCAACACTCTTATCTACCTGAGCTGTATGTTCTTGCTGAACAAAAAGATTAGGAAAGACATGAATATCCTCCAGACGATCACTGAACACACCATCTTCTCCCCAAACATTGTTATTCCAAAGTAAATTTCTGTGGGTCTTTGCCCATGTAGTGACGGTTTGTTTATCACCTTCCTTACCTGAACCTACATAGTATGGGAATGCCTCCCATGTCTCATGCAAATCTTCATTAAGTTCTACAGGTGTGCTTCCTTCCATGTAAGGTGAAAAACGCTTGAAGTTATTACCAATAGGACGTAAACATACAGCATGATTACCCACATCTGATTTTGTATCACACAAATACACATCATCATAGAGCTTGAAGCAGAGGTCATTAAGATTGTAACGAGGAGCATTATCCTTCTCTGGCACAAAATTACCTCCATCATCCAAGCGCATACCAACACTCATTATCCCATACTCTGGTCCTGTAAGTGTGTCCCAAAGTGCATCAATAACTGCTGAGATTTCATTGAAATATTGATGCTGCGCATCGTTCAGTGACAAAGAGTTGTCATCACGAGAAATCAAAGCACACAAATACCGAACAATACGGGCTGTTGACACTTTGCCTTGTTCCAACTTTGGCTTGTTGAATGGTCGGCGGCGAGGTTTCTCCGTCGCGAATCGCACAGTAGAGAAAATGTCTATCTTGTCATTGCCAGGAATACGCAAATAGAATGACTGGTTGTTTCGTACAGTATAGTCGAGATATACTTGCATTAGGCTTCTCCAGTCCTCTTCAGTAATTCTATTAGCAGGGCTATCAAGGATATCATTAAAGTCTTCAACAGCCTGGGGCAAATGGATTTCTTTTAGTTTGGGATAACATGTCTCAAACAAACCCATAGTTTCAGGAGATGCAGCAGATGCAGGACGGTGAGCAAGATACATCACCATAATGCTCTGAATATACTTGTCCATTATCTCCTCTGATGGAAGACCATCTTCAATTTCATCACTGTCTCCAGAACGCTTAACGAATACAGAACAGAATACAGGGCAATATGGATCTCGTTTGACAAGTTCTGCTATTTCGCTCCACGTAATATAGTTGCAGGACATTTCGTCCAACTGCTTCTGTACAACAGATGGGTCAGTTGACTGAAGATTTGCCATCATTGGAGCATATTTCATCATAGTCATAGGATCTGCCTGTACAGCAGCCATTATCTGAGCCATAGCAGCCTCTTTTGTCAGACCATTGGCCTTTCTTCTACACAGTTCATGATAAATGATGCTGTAGAACCACATACGTTCTTGCTCCAGATTCTGTTTCAAAGTAGCCTTGGCAGCAGATTGACGACTATCGACAAAGCTAATATACTGTTGCCCTTTATGTAAGACAATTCCATCAGTCTTAGATGTACCTTCTTCCAGCTGGTCAAGGATTGATGGTGCCATCATTCGTGAGATAAAATCAGCAGAAAGACGGAATTTTTGAAGACGATTATCTTCCATGTTACCATTGGCATCACCTTCAAGTTCCTTTTCTGTATCACGCTTTCTTGTCTGCTTTGCATTGCAATTTGGGCAGCAGCATTGTGTATTACCTACAAGTCGCCAAGGACGATATGACTTTTCACTTGCCAGAGCATTCTTTTCCTCTGCCTCTATTTCAGCAGGTGTCATAGGCTGCAACTTGCCCCCTGGCAGTACTTTGAAACTTACATTGTTATCTCCCTTCGAGTTTTTCTCATTCGAAAGTCCGAATATAGCATACTTTTTGGTTGATTCATCATCAGCATCGGCATCTACCAGGTCAAACATATCGCTATCATCAGTAGCCAATGGTTCATATGTCCAATCTGAGGTGTCAACCATAGCAAGTGCAACATACTCTCCGCAATGTTTACATCGGCTCATTTCAAGCAGTGGATTTTCTTCAACACTCGTTGCTTCACCATCGCTAATGCGCTTGCCAATGGTATTTTCCGTATAGATTTTGAATGCGCCATCAGCTATTTCGTCCAGACGAACAAACAATCCATTGTTAGGTACTCTATAGAAATAATGTACCTTCAACTTCATATCTGGAGCATTCTTACCAGCAGCCTTAAAACGTTCCTCTTCACGCTGACACATTTCGTCAAGCCATTGTAGCTTATCGCTGATTTCTGCATCACCTGGGTATAGTTCATCCAATGATACAAAATCCTTAGCAAATATCGTCTTCCATCGCTCGGCATCTTCCCCTTCAGGAATAACATTCTCACCGATTCGTACGCCACCAACAGCTTCTACTTGTTCTGGTAATATGCCAGTTATTCCAGAAATGAATTCTTTAAGTTCTCTTTCATCCTTCTCCTTGTCTTCACCGTTACCGAATGTTGCTGATGAGGTTGCGAAGTGTACATCATGAGCATCAACGTTGAAAGCAAGTAAGACTCTACGAAGGAGCATTGCCAATTCTGCAGCACCAGCTCCCGTATAGCTGTGAGTTTCATCGATGGCCACCCATCGAAGACTTTTCTTTCCTGCGTTAATAATCTTTGCATCGGTGCCACGAAGCAAGATATACTCTAACATGGTAGGGTTTGTCAACAAGATATTCGGTGGATTCTTTCGCACCATCTGTCGAGTATATACCATGTGGCTAAACTTCAAGTTCTCTAACACATAGTAGCCCTTCTCGTGTGGATCTGGCTGATAGAAGGCATATTTACCTCCTGTAACCTGCTCGATGCGCTTACGCATCTTCATAGCATCGTCCGAAGCATCATTTCTATCAGGTTCTTTCTCTGGAAGGTCACCATTATATACAGTATAAGTAAGATTTGTTCCTGCAAGTAGCTCTTCCAAACGCTCCTTCTGGTCTTCCATCAAAGCATTTAGAGGATATAGGAACAAAGCCTGTATCTCATCAGGCATAGCATTTTGCTTCAAGTCATAGACAAGAGGCATCATGAAGCACTCAGTCTTACCCGAACCAGTACCTGTTGTAACAACTATAGACATGGGCTTCTTCTCTCCACCAATTTCTATAGTCTTATTCAACAAGGCATCCCAACATTTATACTGATGTTCATATGGAGCGTATGAGGATTTCCACAAATCGCCTACGAGAGACTTTGCTGTTTCTACCGAAACACTATGAACAGCTTCATAGGAGTTCATGCATTGTACTACAGGAACAGCATTCTTTGGTGCAAAAACTTCACCAATGATTCTCTTCATCTGCTTCTGGTACGCACGTTGACTATCGTTGTGTGATTCACCACACCACATTGCAACAAGTGCTCGCTCTACGGATGCACGGTTATTCTTGTATAATTCAGAGAAATTCATACTGTATATCTGATTTCAAATTATTATTCTAAGTATATTTTATGCTCTTGCCAGTCAAATCCCAACTCCTCACCAAGGCGTATGAGTCCGGCTTTATCTTTTTCTGTAAGTTCACCTCCTCTTAATTCAAGCAGAGGTTCATATATTGCAGAGATTATGTCTGCCTTAGACAAATCTCTCAGGGCTTTCATCAAGAAGAAATAATTATCTGCCTCGTTTGCAACCTCAAAGCATCGTAGTGGTGACTCTTCTATGTCATCCCATGCCCAGGGGTCATTGTCGAGGTCTTCTCCAAGATTACAGACAAGGTCTTTGTTCTTACTCAAATTCTGTAAAACGATGCCCACATCATAGCCATCAGTTCCATCCGAAGGATTAATAACTACAGGACTGCTGTTTTTATCGTAGTTCCAGAACAAAGCTTCATGACCTTCCCATTCTGTCTTATTTTGAGCATTACCAAAACAAATGGTTAAACAATCAGGAGCCATAGCATCCAACAACTTTCCAGCAAACCTTCTATCTAATCGCCAAGCGTTCAAAGCTGCCATACCAATGCTTGGATTATGCTCAATATCAATATATGTCTGTGAGTAGATACTGCACAGATTCTTACAATCATACGACTGATAGCCATGCTTGGAAAAATCGTTTACTAGAACTCTGTCCTTAAAAATGTAAGGCAGATTTACTTTTTCATCACCATGCTTGTAGTCGATGATTTCACCATCAAGAATCACTTCCTTTATCAAGGTGGGACGATAAACATCCACTTCGCAAAAGTTTTCTCCTTCGCCATACCGAATAGGAACAGTAGGGGAAAGAACCTTTTTATCCTCTGGAATGGTGTCCTTAATACATGCTTCTGACCTATCAGGCTTACGATAGCGTATACAGGTTGTCTCAAAATCCCGTCGAATTGGATTGGCTTCATCAAGCCGTGGCAGATACATCACGGTGTAAGGGAATGTTCGACCCTTTACAGTTATTCGTAATTGAACCTCTCCGTATTGAGGTTCGTCAGCCGATGTCCATTCCTGATAACGTCCGTTCGGTTGTTTGAACTCAACAAGTTCTGCCACACAATCCTCTTCTGGCTGTGCATTCAAGATGTCATCCTTAGTAGCAAAATGACGTACTATCACGTCCTCCCAACCGAAGATTAGTGGCAACTCATCAATATCATAATTGTCCGATTCATCTGGGTCTTCAATATAGTAATGTTTTACCTTTCCTCCATTAACATAATGGATAGAATCTGAGTAAAGTTTTGATGTTATCTGGTCATAACCAATACGGTTATATAGACTTATCTCTTTACCCTTCTCGTCAATAAAGGTTACAGAATCATAGATGTAGAACCAGTTTAGAGGTTCGCTCATTCCATACTTTTGGTCTCGGAAACTCTTTCTGTAAACATCATCAACTATGCTTTCATCCTTCAATGAACAGCGATTAGAGAATAGCAGAGCTGTTTCTTTTTGTGCATTTTGTGTTGAAGTCCAAGTATCTCCATAGCTCACATTTCGCCAAAGCTGAATGTATTCTCTTGCAGCTTCAGACTGTGCGATGTATTCTTTGCCATCTTCGTCTCTGGCAATAATCTCTATAGTATCAAATTTACATGTTGGCACATGTTTGCATTGTGCACACTTTTCTATACCGAATGCGACAAAACCTGTGTCAGCCTGGCCTGTATTGAGGTAGGTAATGATTGGGCTGTCCATTGTTGATGGCTCAACGACCTCATTATCTCTCTTAAATCTAACATAAATGTATAGCTTATGCTGCTTTTCGGGATAAGCGACACCCCATAAATGTACTCTGTCATAACGGAGATACTGATGTAACTCACCTCCAACTTCTTCAGGTTTCATCCAAATGTTAAGACGGCGAGTCATACAACTATATTGTGGAGAGAATGTCACTTGCCATTCAAATCGGAACTTAACCTTCAAAATCTCATCGTTTGCAGCTTTTACGGTGGCAATGAATCGGTTCACATCTGAACCAGCATCTGAAAGGTCTTCCTCATTAAAAGGCATTTCGCCATTCAATATCTGGCGCATATACTCAAAGAGCGAGTGCTGACGCTTGATACTCTCTCGAAAGGCAATAGCCCTTGATGCTTCGTCAAGATTCTCCAAGGTGTAGTTCTCTCCATGATAGATGCGACAAAGCCCCTTGAGGAACTTCATGTTATCATTTCTCGACAACTCATGTTGTATGGCAAGTCCACCAAGGACATAGATGGAGTATAGCCAACGCTTGTTGCCGGACTCGTCACGATAAAGATACTGCTTGATGCTGATTCCACTGTTGCGAAACAACTGTTCTACATCAACACCATCCATCAGGTCACACTTGTTTCCACTTTGGTACTTACGTTTGTACCATTCGGCAAGATAAACCACACCATAGATGGCATTCTCTGTTGTGGAAAGTGCAGTATTTCCTCTGTCGGCAATAAACGCAGAAAGGCAGGCTTCAAGTTCTTTGAAGTCTGTCTCAGACAACTTTAGTCGCCAGACATATGGCTCTCTAATGTCGAGTGACAATATTTTATCGCGTAATGCGCTGCTTAATCTTCCTTGCATATAATCAAAGGTTTCTTATCGCCTCGGTATGCTTCACGCAATTCATGAAGACTGAGAGGCCCTTGCTTTCCGTGATGAATCATGGAATGACAGTTTGAGCAGAGAGGAACAAGGTTTTCCACATAGTCTTCTGGACGGTTCTCATCATATGTAGAAATCATCTGAAGGTGATGTACCTCTATAAAATTGGCACCTAATTCCTCACCATACATACTTGCAAAGTCCATACCACAGCATTGGCATTGATAGCCGTATTTGTCCAGACAGGCTTGCCTGAGCTTTGGATTGCGATGAGCAGTCTCAAATTCCACATGCTTCTTTTCGCCTTCTGTCATTTCTCGCTCCTTCGGTTGATGAGAAACAGATTGTGCTGTTTCCTTAGGAGAGGAAACTTGTTCGTTCGGACTTTCAATGCGACTCTTAAAGAGCTGCTTAAAATGCTTGGACTCCAAGAACATAGAATAAAGCTTCAGGTGGCTCGAATACTTTAGTTCCGCAGCTTCATTGGCATCCTTCATCTCTTGATTGAGAGGTATCTGACTTATAATGCGGTCATAATAGTTATGATCAAGCTCTGCATAAACGCCCTTGAAACTTGCGTCAGCATATTGACGTATGAAGTAGGTCAACTCCTTTTCTGTGAAATCGGCTATTGCTTCTGCATTGCTCTTACGCTTTGCTTCAAGGTTGGCAATATATGCATCCCTAAGTTTCAATAGATTCACGTCTATTTGTTGCTTTGTCATCTTTTTTATCTTTATAATATACTAAAGTATTCACTAAACTTAAACTTGTTCCATTCTGTTATGAAGACCAGTTAAGATATATAGCAAATGTCATTCATCCATTGGCTTTATCAGTGACTCAATATATTCACGTTCGAACAAATCAATACCGTATTTTGTGTACAATTCTTCGTCTGTCCATGGCTTTGAAAAATCTTGCAGAGGTACAAATTGGAACAATTCACGTGTTACATTTTGCGTTTTTTTCTTTATTAATACAAGATAACGGAAGAATTTCGTCTTTATATACGTAATCGCGTTTTCGCATTCTTCTTTTGACTTAAACTCTCCGTTATAGCCTATGACAATATATGTCACGGAACAAACACTATTCTTTTCCCCATAAAAAGGAACACCTATTATCTGGTGTGGGAAACTTTCTCCGGCTCCATATGCTTTAGAAATATATACTTTGCATACATCTTTTGCCTGTTTATTCTTTGGTATGTCAGATTCTTTTATCCAACCATAGCCTTTTCCATTAAGTTGTTTATTAAGATAATATTTAACAGTATGTTCAGAATCAGGATTGTCTACAAAGCCCTTCCAATTAGAGCCAAGAATACTTTCACCTTCAATTTTAGTGGTGAAGAAATCTCTTGGACTTATTAAACTTGCAAATGAGTTTTCATTCGTTAACTTACCTTCCACTGCAAAAACCTTTTCTAAGATGTTTCCTGCATAGCTGTCACGAATAATAATACCAGCATCTAAAGCATTCAATTTGTCATCTTTAACAACTGTATGACCTCCCTGAGTTAAATAATGAGCACAAGTTCCA
Source organism: uncultured Prevotellaceae bacterium (assembly GCA_902775075.1). Next base: position 10,803 of record CACYKX010000044.1, read on the forward strand.
ATATACTGGTTACTATACAAGAAATAGTTTACACCACCTTTGATTTCAACACCAGGAAAACATTCACTTGCGTTCATATAATCATATATTTTTATGAAATGATTGCTATTTATCATTTCATCAACCCACTCTTCTTTTATACCTTGCCCGTCTTTTGTCATCCATCTGCTTGGGGTAATCATAGAAATGAATGAGGGATTTAGATTACGAGCTATGTCAATAAAAAGAGGATAAATAGAACCCGCATACGAACTAATTTCTGACAAAGAAACCTGATATGGGGGATTACCAACTACTGCATTAAAAGCTATCATTTGTTTACTTGTATTACCTTTCCAAAAACCGACACTCTTTATCTCATTTATGAGTGTATCTTGGTCATTTGTTGCTTTTTCAATTAATTGTTCATTCTTGATATTCGCCTTCTTCTCAACCTGACGGAAACCGAAGAGTGTACGTTTTGTGATTCCAACAGCCATCGGTGTATTGCATATGACAAAGATATTGTCAGCAACAATATCATCCCATACAACCTGTTCCTCTTGTACGCTGACATTCTCAATCTCAATACATTCAGCCTTCACATATTCTTCAAGGCGACGACGATACAAAGAATATGTAATATAAAGAGGATAAAGACCCGTTTTAGAATTAATCTCTAGTATTTTAGTCTGTACCTCACCAGAAAGATCAACATTATCAAAAAGCTGCTTAGTAACGTCACCTTGATCAACGAAACGAGGAGAATCAAGCTGCCCTGTTTTCTCATCGAAGGTCTCGTCATAGAAACAGTAGCCACCAAGAGTGTCACTCATGTGCATGTTTACAACACGCCATGGGGTAAGTACAGTTTCCTTGTCTGGGTTACGGAAATAAGAGAATATCTCAGCAATTTGTTTGATACGTTCGTCAACGTGCATAAAATCAGCTTCACGAGTGAGAGCACGATATTTCTTACCTGCCTCTTCAAAACGGGTGGCGTTGAAACACTTGCGAATCTTATTAAAGTCCTCCTTGCTGATACCCTTAGGCATAAACTCAGCCCAAGACTCATCTTTAATCTTACGAGTAAAGTTGTCAACTGTAAGGTCTTCTTTAGGATCACCAGCATCGGCTCCACCATACATCAAAAGAGGAATACGGAGAGCAATACCACGAATATTTGTTATACGTGCTTTGAACTCCTCTCGTGCTTTCTTCAGTTCTTCGTTGCGAGCAAGACGCTCAGCTTCCTTCTGGAGCCATTCTTCACGCTGTTCTTCTGACCACTCTTCCCATTGTTTTCTGAACTTCTCATCCTTCTGAGCCTTCTTCTTCGCTCTTTCTGCAGCTTCTGCTCTCTTGCGACGAATACTTTCTTCGTATGCAGCACGTTCTTCCTCAGTCATGTGACTAAGGTCAACTGACTTCTTCGCTTCTTGGCGTTTTTCATCAGGAGCCTTTCCACCATTTTCACCAATATGGTTAACAATGTCTTCGTCTATCTTATTAAGTTCATCTTGATTGTAAAGACATGGATCATCAAAGCCCTTGCGGACAAGGCGATCAATAAAGACATTTTCTAACTGCTTGTAGATGTACTTAACATCGACAGGACTCATCTTTCCCCCATTCATTGAGATAACAGGGCAAAGAGCAATGAAATCACTTACTGTTTCCTTATCGCGTTGCTCCTGTGTCTTTTCTTCCTCGCCTTCCTCTTCCTTCTTTTCCTTAGTCTTTGCCATGGAAGAGAATTTAGCTGTCTCTGCTACAATTTTCAATGTTCGATCTGGTGCAAAGTCAAAGACATAACAAGAGGTTTTCATCTTACCGTCAGGAGTCTTGTATGGTGACTGAACACGGAAGATTGTCTGCATATACGTTGCTGCACCATCACCTCCTTTAAGATAGAGGACAGCAGACCATGGGCGTACTGTGACACCTGTAGTTAGACGACCACAAGAAATGGTAATGGTACTTGTTTTCTCAGGTAATTCGCCAATTGCATTGTTTACAGCATCAAGAGCATTTTCGTTCTGTTCATCAATATCACCCTTTCCAGCAACATTGACTATTTCAAAACGCCTGAATGTTGGATGCTCACGTAACAATTGCGTCAAAGCTGCAGCTTCGTCAACATGTGATACAACCCATAGTGTGTGACGGAACTGCTGACGATATTCTGTAGTAGAGAATGGGAAATTATTGGTGTCATCTTTTGTACAAAGTAACTGAAGGAATTTCTTTACCTCATCTTCATGCACAAATCGTCCTTTTGCTCCTTGTGGCATTACTGCCTTGTCTGCCTTTGGATTACCTGTCCATGTACGCAAGAACTCATTAAAAGTGAATACACCATCATGATCCACAACATCTTTTATGTTATTAGTAATATCGTAGGTGTATATGTTCATTTTTGGCAATTCTGCGTATGGATTCGGCTCATGTGGGTGCTTTATGTTCCATTCGAGCTTTGCCTGCTGCTCTGAAACGTAATCCCAAGTGAAGATTTCCTCTTCTTTGAAATCTTCATACAGGTTAAAAGGAGTACCAGAAAGATGAAGCATCTTTGTCTGTTCCTTATGCAAAAACTCATCAATAACACGCTTACCAAGAGCTGTCCGTGTACCCTCATGTGCTTCGTCAATAACAACAAGATCCCAATCGGTATTCAAGATGTCTGCCTTTAGCTTCTCATTCTCTTTGGTAGAGTTATGGCCAAACATGTCATCTTGCTTATCCTTATTCTTCACCTGAGTCTTTACATTAACAAGTTCAGACAAACGTAGGTACTGCATGGAAACGAAGAATACGTAGTGATTATCTTCACTTTGGTTGGCAAACTTTTCCAAATCGTAAAACTTACGCTTATCGTGCTGCTCGTCATCAAACAAAGTACCATAGTCCCACTTCTTCTTCTGGTTGTCATTTCCAGCTATTCGGTCTGTAACTACATTATCGAAGTCATCTTTCCAACTTTTATTTACAACAGGACGATGGGTTACAATAAGAGTGCGTTTCACTCCCATTTCACGAGCAAGTTGCAAAGCACATAGAGTTTTACCAAAACGCATCTTTGCATTCCACAAATACTGTGAATACTTTGATTCTACCGTCCATTGATAACCAGAAGCCTTACTGCCGCTTCGTTTGCAGAATTGGTTCTTAGCTCGATCGATAGCATCCCTTTGTTCAGAACGAAGCGTAATCTGGTCATCACCGAAAAGTGATGTTCCAAACGTCGCCTGTATCTCTTCTAAAGTATTAAACGTTTTGTCCATAGAAGTGAGGGTTTTATTGTTGAGTTTTATTGTTATTTACTAATGATTCAAAGGTCTGTTTAGGAGCAGACTGGTCATGAAAGTCTTGCGACTTTAATGTTGCCTTCTTGATATTTACTCCGTCAAAGAAATCCTTGATTAAACAGTATTGCTCAAAGAGTTGAACTGGTTCAGGAACAGGTTTTACCAACTCCGGAAGATTCATCTCGTCAAGACCGAATAAACTATTCTGAGCAATTTCTGCTCTTTCTTTTATTTGCCTTTCGTAGTCTTTTAACTTTGCTTGGTATAATTCATCACGCTGTTTGCGATTCTGAACCTTTTCTTCATATCCTGGCAATCCGTAAGTAAGACCATCCATCTGCCATAAGTTCCATGATACAATGTAAGCAACACCTGGCATTATACGCATCTTGTTTTGGTTAAACTTTTTTTCGCCAAACTGCTCAACGTAGTGTTCCTCAAATGTGAAGAAGAGAGCTTCACGAGCTAAAAGTAGGTTATCACCTTGCCACTCGAAACCGTATGTTGAGCGTAAGGCAATCTTTGCCCATAAAATCCACTCTTTTGAATCCTTCACATTCTCTGAAACAATACGCAGTTTGCGGTCGAGCATACCTATACGGAACTTTGCCACATCATTATATTCGCCAGTAACTGCATCATAACGATTAGCGAGATAAGGAGCTTCACCACAGGTAATCTCCAGACGCATATCAGCCACATAATCCTTCCAATCTTTCCCAGTACCTTCAAAAGAGATTTGCTCTTCATTGTTTATCCATTTATGCGGATTATCAGGGTCAGGGGAGTTGAAAAGACCTTCTTTACGACCGAACCAAGCTTCATCAATCAAGTTATTCTGTGCATTACAAATCCATGAAGGAGTAAACACTTCTGCCTTATCCTTGGCTCGTTGTGTTTGCTCTTCCTTCGATTTTACAGCACGAGGACGAATAATTTCTTGATATTTGCTTTTATCATCAGGATTCTGCTTTATATCTTCTTCATACTGTTCTTTTGTTAATACAACGCCATCATCAGAAACATACGAAGTGATTTTGTCTATTGTTATTGGGTCAAAGAAAGCGAAACCTTCTCCATAATCAGCATACGACTCGGTAGCCCAGTAGATGTTCTGCTGGGTGGTATGGTCCTTCAGAAGGTTCATACAAACCTGTTCTCCGTAGCTGAGAAGCAATTGGTTTTCACTTATGTCTGAACTATTAACCATATTTATGCAATATCGAGTGCAAATCTAAACTTATACTGTGCAGTCTATCTTCACACCCCGTAGATTTTTACAATTTCTTTATATTTTTCAATAATTTGATTACGAAACCACTCTGGAGAGAGCACTTCAACCTGCTGTCCAAACGAGAAGATGTTTTGTTCCAACTCGCGGTTAATCCTCACATCGATGGATAGCGTGCCATCTTCTGCATTCACGACCTGTTGACTTTGATGAATCGGCTTCGAAACGACATAAGGAAATCGCTCTTTAGCGAATTTCAGTACGACATGTTCTACATCAGGATGCTTGCGGTCATGAGTTACACCTACTATGTCATCGAAATATGTCTCATAGTCAATCTGGTCATTTTCTACAAACCGCACATTGGCGATAGAGAACTTCACAATACGGTCGAGAGCCTTGTTTACTGGACTCATTCCATATTCTCCATGGTCTTCAAGTCCGAAAAGGAACCACCGTGTATTGTACTGCTTCATATAGTGAGGATGGATGACCATAGTCTGTTCATCCCCTTTATATGGGCGGTAAGTCATCTTCAATGGCTGGTGGTTGATTATTGCATCGATAAGGTCTGAAAGAAACTCAATGCCTTTCAGCTGGTCATTTTGCTCAAAGGAAACGACTTTATCACGATTAGCTTTTATACCAAAACGGAGTTCCAAACTTGAAATCACCTCTTCCAGCCATGCGTTCTTAGGACTGCGATAGCGACCAAGCATGTCAATGGTTGAAAGGAGGTTCTTCACTTCCTCGACAGAAAGTTCACTGCTGAAGATGGAGAAATGGGGATCTTCATAAGTGTAGTAGCATCTTCTACCCTCAATAGGACGCGCCACGATAGGAGCATTATAAGAAACTCTGTCACGCATATAAGTTATATCAGCACGTATTTGACGAAGACTGACAGTCTTACCATACATATCAAGCAAAGCATCATTTACCTTGTCAACGAGGTCTTCAATCTCGTAACGACGATGACGGTCACTGAAACAGCGGTCAAGTATCTGGTATCGTAAAAGCGCGTTCTTATAGCGCGTTCTTATTGATAGGCATAATCGATGATGGTTAGAAGGGTTAATCTTGATTTTTTAGAATCGTAGAATCATCCATACGAACTAGATCGCCAATATCACACTTCAATGCCTTGGCAATCTCAATTAAGCTCTCCAAGGTGGGCTGAGAGGTATTTGTCACCCATCTGGATATAGTGGCAGTGTCCTTGTTAAGCATCTCGCTCAGGTCTTTATTAGAAACCATGCGCTCTGCCATCACTACCTTAATTCGATTCAAC
>CACYKX010000045.1 GCA_902775075.1 uncultured Prevotellaceae bacterium
TTGAACGTACAGCCGTAGTGAAGATTACCCTGACAGAGCCTCCTACGGGAAAGCGGAAACAGTATGACAAGGAAGGTGAAGAAATGAAATGGCAAAGAAAGGAATGAATATGGATACAAGAAAACTCATAGCAGCAGAAAAGAAAAGATGCAATAGTCATAATTGCGCACAGGCCATTCTGCATACCTATGCTGATGTTGCAGGAATAGATGAAGAATCCGCCATGAACATTGCCGGTGCCTTTGGTGGCGGCATGGGAAATTTGGAGGGTACTTGTGGCGCCCTTGTAGGTACTGGTCTCGTCTTGGGATTGGTTAATAAGGACAAGGTAAAGTCAATGAAACAGATGCGTCAGATAATGACGAAATTCCAGCAAAGGAATGGTGCCACCCAATGCAAGCTATTGAAAGGTGTCGGAACAAAGGTGGTACTTCGTGAATGTCCTGATTGTGTAGCCGATGCAGCAGAATTCTTAGAAGAGCAATTAAATCAAGAATAGGAATTATGATAGAGCATTTTGCAGATTACAAAGCTCAACTTGTCAGGCTCTCTGAGGAGCATACCATCGCTTTCAAGGAAGAGATGCAAGAAGCCTTCGAGCACGGTTTCAAATCTCATTATCATGAAAATGTGGATGCCGACGACGATTCAAACCAGTGGCAGGTGTTGCCTGACAAGGACTTCTATCAGTCATTAAAGGCAGAAGGTGCCGAAGCCTACGAGGCCTTTAGCGAGGATGGTCAGCGTGTGGGCGGTGCCATCATTACCGCTAATGGTACTATGGGAGAGTTGGCATTCCTCTATGTGAAAGTGGGCGTTCAGAGTAAGGGCATCGGTCAGTCCATCTGGAAAGCCATTGAAATGATGCATCCAGAGATAGAGGTGTGGGAAACCTGCACCCCGTATTTCGACCGCCGCAATATCCACTTCTACATCAACCGCTGCGGATTCCATGCCGTTGAGTTCTTCAACGAGCATCATCCAGACCCCAATATGCCTGAGCAGTTCGACCAGGAGGATGGACTATTTAAGTTTGAAAAGAAATTAAGATGACTATCGATATAACAAACATGTGTTCACACCTTCAGCGGAAGCTGTTTGAAGAAGATGGCATTTACCATCGTCTTTGGCTTGCCATGCAGGATGATCCAGAACTGACTGCAGTAGTCCGCTCACGCCAACTTCATGTCTATCGCAATGGAAAGAAGGTGTTGGTATTGGCAGGAAAGGCTGCTCCAAAGATTATCAGGGAAGATAAACTCTGTGAAATGCTGCCACAATGACGCTGACCTACGTATTCCATAGCTGTTTCGTGCTGGAAACGAAAGAGTCCATCCTGATATTCGATTATTGGCTGGACTTGAATGGTGTCGTACCACCGTTCCTGAAGAAGGATAAGCCTGTCTATGTATTCTCCAGCCATTTCCACGAAGACCACTTCAACAAAGCAATCTTTGAATGGAGGAAGCAGCGTGAAGGTATCACCTACATACTCTCCAAGGACATCTATAAACATCGAAGAGCCAACAAGGAGGATGCTGACGTATGGCTGGCAAAGGGTGGCACATGGTCTGACGGCACTATTTCCGTTTGGGCTTTAGGCAGCACAGACAGCGGTGTTTCGTGGATTGTAGAGATTGAGGGCAAACGTATCTTCCATGCAGGGGACTTGAACAACTGGTATGCGAGATTCCTGCCTGAAGCCGTGCCAGGTGAGACCATCTATAGTGAGGAGTTTGACGAAGAGATAGACCCGATAGCACATGAGAAGCAATACCTCGGTGAGTTGAAGGACATCCGCAAGATTACCGACAGCTTCGATGTGGTGTTGTTCCCCATTGACGGGCGCATCGGCAATGGCTATACCCTTGGTGGCCGTCAGTTCATCGAGCGTTTCAAGGTCGGTCTCTTTGTTCCCATGCACTTCGTGGCCAGCGGCTTCGAGTCTGCTTGGCGAATGAAGGAATTTACGGATGAAAGAGGTGTTCCTTTCTGGGAAATCAGCAAGGAAGGGGAAACAATTGAATTAAAGGAATAATACTATACCTTCCTGCGTCTTTTCTTCTTTCTCAGGAAGTTGATGGCCACCTTCAGACCAGTTTCGAGAGCCTGATTATATGTCGGGCATTTGGCAGTCTCGCGCATCGTGCCGTTTTTACGGTTGATGATGACAGCATAGAACTTGCCCACCTCATTAAAGAATACTTCACGATACACCAGCACATCCATTCTCTTGCGTCGGCCAATCCAAGCTTGTACCTCCTGAAGAGAGGGCGCAAGAAGAAGATCCTCCTGATATTCAATTAAGTCACCATCGTTATAACAGAATGGAGTCATATCGGAGAATCCCAGTTTCTTCAGGGATTCTGCCATGCTTACGCTCACTATCGGTAGAACTGGTGACATTCTCTGTTACTCCTATACAATGAATATTTGGGTACAAAATTACAAAAAACTGAGGACTTTTGAGTATTATAACTTTCAGAAATGAAGTTTTTCTGGAATTATTCTCAAAAAAACATAAATCACAAGCCTTGTGAATGGCAATATAGGTAATAATTGACCAATATTTCAGAATTATTTCGTATCTTTGTAGCAAAATTAAAATATCATTGATTGTTAATGCTCAAAAAGGTATTCAACTATGTCATCATACGATTATAATATCACGTATAGTGGCAATCAAGCCACGCTAATTGTCCACACCTTGCGTCATGGTGATGTGCGACTGGTTTTTGACTATTTACAAATGCCAGATGGGAGCAAAAGTTACCACTATGACTGTTTTAATTTGTCGGTCAGACAGGAAATGCAGGCCCTCTCTGACGAAGAAGAACTTGCCCACGACATATCAACAATCATGTATCTTTATGAAAATTTTAGTGGGCCAAACCAAGACTTCCTTATTGACACATTTGACACAGTAATCAGCAACCATATCAGACAGTTTGGAAGGCTCATTGATACAGATTTGTGTTCTACAATTGCTTACATGGGATTATGTCTTAATGCCATGGCTGAGAAAGAGCCAAATGGAGAGCCAATGACCCAAGAAGGCAAAAATCGTTTGCTCAATGTGTTATTTGCAAGGACTGAGGAGAAATTTGGAGATTATTTCTATTTAACGAGATATTCCCGTACACCAATGGGATTAAGGCCATATTTGGTTAGTTTTAATGATTTCAAAAAGAATTTGTAGCATGAATACCTTATCAGACAAAATCATTAACTACGCCAAAGATGTCAATAATCATGGCAATGGTGTAATCTATTATAAAAACAAAGATCATGGGCAGTACGAGATGGCAGCATCTTTCTTTTCTCATGCTATTGGCGATTTATACAACATAGTATATCAAAATGGAGGTAAGACACTTATCAATTGCCCTGACGATTCCATGAAAGAGATAGGCATGGCATATATGAAAATTGCCCAGCTATATAAAGCCGGCAGTCAGGATTGGTATGTGAACTCGGTTTCTGCAGAGAACGCTTTTTATTGTCTGGTCAGATATTTCAAAACCACTGGGGACAGCAGTTCATTACCTTATTTATATATATTATTAAAGGAGAATAAAGACCTCCTTGAAGACAAATTTGAGCAAAGCTGGAAAAAATTGAATAGCGACATGTGCAACATGCCATTTGGTCTTGGGCTGTCGGGGGACGTTATGTTATCTGCTTGCCTCAGATATTATCACGTTTATGTGATGAAATATATTTTATCCCTATCCTACAACATCAATGAAGGACGGCCACTGGTCGAAGACAAGACGTTTGCTTTCCTATATCCAAATTTCAAAGAAATAGTCAGTTCCTTTATGAAGATGTATGCAAATTATGACAAAGACGAATATGCCAGAGACAGAGATAATTTAGGAAAGACTTACTTCGATACGATATACAATTTATGTAAGAATGTCCTATTAGAATATTAAATATAGACTCCTATCTTGAAACCCTGGATAGGAGTCTTTCTTATAAAAGGTAATCCCCACCCTCAATTCTTAAAATTTGTATAAATTCTCTTTCATTGTGTACTATTTACGCAAAGAAAAGTTAAATATCATACTTCATTGTGTATTTTTTACGCAAAAAGTTTGGAGTGTATTTATATTTTTCATACCTTTGTGTCAGATTTACGCAAAGTAAGTTCAAAACAGTATTAATTTAAACAACATTTATTATGAGTATCTTAAATTTTTGGAACAAGAAGAAAGAGAACAGTTCTGCAATGATTGCTACATTGCCAGTTACGAACCAGTCAACGTCAGCTACAGAAGAAGTTGAGACCGACCAGGCAACTCCTGCTGCCCCAACGGAAAAGAAGACGCTCACGGTATCTTATGCTACAGGATGGCCCATCGATGTGGTCTATGGCTATCTGCATAAGAACAACGAGGAGAAGGGCTTCAATGATGCCATGGTTAAGAGCGACCTTACCTTCCGTGACATGAACATGAGTATTATCAGAAACAAGATTCTCATGGTCTTCAGAGAGATCAACCTGAATTACGACGTAATGAAGCGCGATCTGGAGATTCGGATGGACACTTGCAGTGCTGCCGGGTTACTCTCTACAGTGTCTGAACTGGAAAAGTCGATGTCTACAATCAAGGCTCACAAGGCTGAATTGCAAAAGCTGGAAGAGGACTTCAGGAACAACGAGAAAGAAGCATCCATTCCACTTCAGTCCTATGAATGTGGTTTCCTGAGAGGAATTGCAACTATCGCGTTAGGTAACACAGCCAAGGCTGCAACTGTACCGCAGATGACCATCCCTGCGAATACCAACATGGTTGCAACCGCTTAGTACAATCTCTGAGAGAATAGGTAACAATAAGTATCATCATTAAAAAATATACGATTATGAATTGGTGGGTTAAATTTGGATGCAAACTGACAGGTTGGAGTTCAGAAGTATTGGCACAGTGTTCAGAGGCTAGCCGCTCCCAGTTGAGTAAATACACCTCAGCTTTAATTATCCTCATCTTGATCTGGGGTGTAACCGGATTCTGCTTCGCTCAGAGATATATCGGATTACCTTGGTGGGCGTGTCTTTTCGTTTCACTGTTCTTCATTACGATTGTAATCATGATAGAAAGGCAGATAATTCTGGCCAGTGAGAAAACAGTCTCTATGGTTTTATTCAGAGGTGTTATAGCACTTATTATGGCAATTGTTGGATCAACAATTTTTGACCAGACCATGTTTGGAAAAGATATAGACAAACAAATGTCGAACACTATTGAGAAGCAAGTTGCGGAATTGACTCCCCAGCGTGTTCATATCATCGATGAGAAGCTATTGGCCCTTCATACAGATATCGATTCCCTTACAAGGGTTAACGAACAGTTGCAGGCAGATGTCAACGCACATCCCTTTATTATTCAGAAGACTGTTTCCAGAACACCACAAAAAATAACCATGCCTGATGGAACAGTTAAAACAGAATACACAACTGCTGTAACTACCAATCAGGTAGAGAATCCGAAACAGAAGATTATTGACACGAATAGTAAGACGCTGGAAAACTTGGCTTCTCAGGAGCAGGTCTGGATACAAAAGAAGCAGACGATTGAGGAAGATACTCGCAAGGAATGCAAGGAGAGTGTAGGTTTCTTGGAGGAACTGGAGGCAATGTGGACTATCATCACAACGAGGAAATTAGCCGGAGGGTTCTATGCTGTGTTCTTCTTCCTCCTAATGAGCTTAGAGATGTTCGTAGTTGCCAGTAAGGTTGGTGACAAGGAGTGTGATTATGATGCTGCCATCAAAGGAGCACAGCGTGTGAGAATCGCACAATTCAATAACACCTTCAATCGTATAGGCAATCAATAGAAAACATACTAAGTACTTCATAATAATTGTTGATTGGTGCGTCTGCTGACGTGTTCGGTGGGCGCACTTTTTACAAAAAAGAAGTCTTAGCGTAATATTTACACAATAAAATTTGCAAGATTAGAATATATTGTTTATCTTTGCAGCGTAAAAGGAACTTTTAAACATAGAAGATATGATATTCAACGAAAAAACCAAGAAATGGGAATCTCCCTTCTGGCATCCTGCGGTAACCACAGATGCTGTAGTATTCGGATTCGACAAAGAAGACCTATCACTCCAGGTGCTCCTTATCAGAAGGGGTAATGCCAAGCCTGGCGAGGTTCCTGCTTTCGAAGGTTATTGGGCTCTCCCCGGTGGTTTCCTCCAAGAGGATGAACCGACTGACGAATGCGTTCACAGAGAATTGTTTGAGGAGTCATCCATGAAATTGTTCAATACCGACAAAGGCATTATGCCTGAGTTCATTGAACAGCTGAAAACATATTCTGCACGCGGAAGAGATCCCCGTGAATTTGTCATAACCGTTGCTTATTACGCTCTGGTAAAAAAAGAAAAGTACGAAATCAAAGGAGGCGATGATGCCACTGAAGCCAGATGGTTCCCAGTTGATGTCGTACCTGAATTGAAGATTGCATTCGATCATGCTCAAATAATTCAAGATGCAGTTGAAAAGCTGCGTGAAAGAATTCATTTCGAACCAATCGGATTTCACCTGCTCGACAAGGAATTTACCATGCCCCAATTGCAGAATATATATATTGCAATATTAGATCCTTCCGAAGATGACAAAAACCTGAGAGACAGAAGGAATTTCCCCAAGAAAATGCTGAAACTTGGCTATATCAAGGAAACTGGCAAGAAGGTAACAGGTAATCCATATCGTTCACCCAAGTTATATACTTTTGACGAAGAGGCATATGCTGCCGCAAAAAAGATTGGTATGAGACTGGAATTCTAATAATAGATTTGTTTGGGCCTCCCTTATCCAGGGAGGTTTAAATGGCGCAAAATTTCAATGCGTATTCATTACACATTGACTCTCGCAAAACAGAGTCATCTCTGTTACTTATATCCAAAATTTCATTGCGTATAATTTACAATAAGTAATTAACAATTTAAAATTCAACATTATGGAAAGGTTTGATGACATTTATTTAGAGGACGAGTTCGAAGACGAGTATGACAACGAAGAGTACGATGATGAATACTCTTTCGATGGTGGCTATGAGTGGACTGAAGAAGATTCTTGGGATGCCCTAACTGACGGCATGTATGGTGATATGCCAAGCAATCCCATAGAGTACGATGCTATGATGGATGCCATGGGCTTTTAACAGCAACTGTTCGAGTATGAAAGAGACTATCACAGAACCAAGGCATGAGAAGTGCTCTGTCCTCCTTGATGAAGTCAGGGAGAAGGTTCGTAAGCTGAAGGAATATGGCTGGCGGGACGAAGAGATCGTATCAGCTTTACGCGGCGAAGTGGTATTGCCTCTGATGACAGTTACTCGTAAGGGGAAAATCCTGCTAGGCGAAGAAAATAAGGAAGTAAGGATGGAGCCATTAGTGAAGGCTGTGTATCTGCTGTTTCTTAATCATCCTGAAGGTATCATCTTCAAGCATCTTCCAGAACATCGTCGGGAATTAACCCGTATTTATGAGAGCCTTCGTCTATGGGGGTTATCTGACAGAGCTATTCACAGTATAGAGGATGTCACCAACCCCCTTCTCAATTCTATCAATGAGAAATGCGCCAGGATACGAAGAGCATTTCTCAAAGTGTTGGACAAGGATGTGGCCGAGTTCTATTACATAACCGGATCACGGGGAGAAATAAAAAGAATCACTTTACCAAGAGATCTTATTCGCATGGAATAAAATGATTAAATCACAAGGCTTGTGAGGTCATATCCTTTTGTAGAGAGTGAAATTGAAAGTAAATTTGCAGCAAAAAGAAGAGTATGGAACATATCATTGGAATATTAGTAGTGGTCGTGATATACAACCTATGGAGGTATTATCATCAAGATGAGGAGCCTGTTTACTGCCCTCCGACTAACAATGACGAAAATGACAACTCTCTGATTGAATCAAATAACGATCGTGTAATGGAGAATAATGAAACTCATATGAACAACAAACCAGAAACGAAGAATTTGGCATACTCAATACTGCGTCAACTGGGATGTACACCAGAAGAGACAGAAGATGGAAGAATAAGACTAGAATTTCAGGGAATAACATTTCTTATGGAAGCAGTAGACGAATGTCTGTTTGTCAACCTCATCTGGCCATGGTGCCACAGTTTCTCCATCTATGATATAGACGAGTTTGCCAGAGTAAGAAAGGTCGTAAATGAGATTAACATGAACAGTTCATGCGCAGTCTTTTACATACCGAATCCTGAGTCGGATGAAGTGGCAGTTCATATCAAGAAGCATTTCCTGCTGACGCCACAGATTCCCAACTTAGAAGAATATATGAAGGTAATGTTCCGTAGTTTTTTTGTTGCACAGCGGGATTTGGTAACTGAGATAGAAAAGTATAGGCTACAAGAATGCGAGAAATAACAAGGTAACAAATTAAAAAATACAGTTATGAAACAGAAAGGATTAAAAAAGTACACTCCTGACTTTATTGACAGTCTGGAACCAGGACAAATATTCGTCTTTGGAAGTAACTTGATTGGATATCATTCGGGAGGAGCATCAATGATGGCCATGCAACGATTTGGAGCCATCTGGGGACAAGCAGAGGGGCCGCAGGGACAGTGTTACGCTATTCCAGTAGATGTCAGAGGCGAAGCCATCGATAATGTCTCCACTTATATGAAACGACATATCAACAAGTTCTTGGAATACGCCAAGGCTCACAACGACCAGACCTTCTTAGTTCCGAGAATAGGCTGTGGAGCTGCCGGTTTTGATGAGGAATTCATGGCACCGTTCTTCAAAGAAGCCCTGAAGATGAATAATGTAAGGCTTCCGGAGTCTTTTGTGAATATTCTGGAGAAGAGCAAGACAACTCCAAAGGACAACAACACCCAACGCGTCTTTAATCTTATTATTCTCGACGAGAGCGGTTCGATGTCAACTATTGCAAAGCAAGCGGTGAGCGGACTCAATGAAACATTCCAGACTATTAGGAATGCTCAGAAGGAGCACCAGGAACAGCAGCATTTCATTTCGTTCGTAACATTCAACAGTGCCAAAATCAGAACTGTGATGAACCGTCAGGCGGTATCAGTCGATAAGAAAATGAAATGGAGTGACTATAAGCCTGATGATTGCACTCCTCTATTCGACGCAATGGGACGCTCATTGAATGATCTCAAGAGTCATGTTAAAGACGAGGATGTTGTGTTGGTAACAATCATCACAGACGGTTATGAAAACGCATCAAAGGAATATAGAGGACACGACATCAAGAATCTTGTTGCAGAACTGAGGAAAAGAGGATGGGTCTTCGCATATATAGGGACCAACCAGGACGTAGATGCTGTTGCTGACGACATGGGAATCAGAAGCAGAATGAGCTATGAATATTCTGATAGAGGTGCTTGCGACATGTTTGAAGCAGAACGTAGTAGTAAAAGGGCATTTTTTAATCGTCTTTCACGTTATGGGAGGTCTATTGTTGAAGAGGATTTGGACTATTTTAGTCTAAAAGACGATGATGATGAACCAGAGAAAGAACCTGATATCACATGGGATATGAGCGATGAAAACAAATCTTCTGAAACTGTCAATCAAGACGAAAATAAAATAGACCCAAAGGAAAGCGATCAGCAGCAAGTCACAACCAGTTCTGACACAGGGAATGACGAACCTGAAAAGCCAGAAGGTTTTTGGAACAAAATGAAAAACTTATTAAAGTGATATGCCATGACAGATTACGAGTATATTTTGAAGCAGATTAAGTTCTTCCACTATAAAGGATGGGAAGATGGAGAACTGAGGAAGTGTGTGGACATGTTACCAAATCTTTCACGTCAAGAATTGGTTTCTATCTACAGAAGCAAATGGACTCTGAATGACAAGATTATCAGGGAAACAATCTTCAATCTCCTTTTCAAAGATCAAATCGGCAAACGTGAGGTTCGAATAAAGGAAATGGATATCGACCAATTGATGGAGGAATTCAGAGACAAGAAAAGTGGTAATGTCGCCCTAATCCGCAAAGAATTGCGTGATCGCTATAAAGCAGGGAAAGACAAGCAGAAAATCGCAATATTATTCGAAGGTAGTACTAAAAGTGACCAGCAATGGATAAAGGCCAGAAAGCGAGAAGAGCGTTACGGTACAACGAACAACGACTATCAGTGGAAGAATAAACCCTGGAAGAAATGAGCATTGAGGAGGTTATTGACAGAGCCGTAGAGTTGAACCAGACCATCGAGATAGAATACTGTACTCGAAACGGCAGAGTGTTTACATGCCAGATATCGAATATTGAATATTCCCGATATTACGGTGGTCTGTATATTCATGCGTATCGTCAAGACCTTAAAGCCGATAGAACTTTCAAGATTAGCAGAATATTAAGTGTAAACGGACACTCTTTCTCTAGAATATACTGGGATCAAATAGGCGATGATTTTAAAAGATTATACTAATATGGAACATGTAAGCGACATCATAAAGGAAATGGATCCTGTTGAAGACTATCCTATTTCTACAGGATTCAAGTTCCTAGATACTATCATTGGCGGTTACTATCCAGGAGAGATGACAACAATATGTGGTGAGGAAGACTGTGGCAAATCTGCCTATGTCATTTCGCAATTGAATCACATTGCCGTTGATGGACATGTCCCTACCCTCCTTGTATTGAACAACATGTCCAAAAGGACATTTCTCTCATGTATGGCGACATACTATTGCTCTATCGAAACATATAATGTTAATACTGTTTTAAGTTCCGAAAAACATCAGGCAGCAGTAAAGGATTTTCTGGAAAAGCTGAAGGATGCCCCACTCTATGTTATTTACGAATGGAATATTAGCGAGGAGAACTTCATTACAGCAATTGAAGAGTTCGTTCAAGAACATGATATTAAAATTGTCTTCATTGACGAATCTAATGGAAGCTTTGAATATTCAAGTACAAAACGGATAAAAGTAAACAGTCTGAAATTACTCGCTCTGAAAATGAATATTCCTGTTGTTGCGACAACATGCATCTGGAACGACAGGGAAGGTATGGAGGGAATGAAACCATTCTTACAGGATTTGTACTTCTGTAGCGAGGTTCATGGCCATGATACTGTGATAGGACTTATAAAATACGATCGTCATTATGTATATGAAGATGACAACGGTCGCGATTTACATAATACTATCCATCTGGAGATTCTGAAAAAGAGAGGCTTGTTCAAAAAGCGGAAGTTCCTTATACCAACGGGCTATTTCTATTTTAAAGACTATGCAGAGAAAGAGAAAAAGGCATTGGAAGAAATCAGGAAGGCCAGCGATTACCAGATAGATACCCTCATCAAGAAACTTGATTTAACTCTTGAACACGACGAAATATTACCTTTTTAAAACGTATAAAGAATAAAGTCATGATAGCTTATTTATTAATTGCACTATACTGGATTGCATGTTGCATAACAGTATATATAATCAGGAACAGAAAGAATCCTCTACATAAAATTACGAGGGCGAAAACGAAATTCTGGGAACACATCATAATAGTCTTGCTAAGTCCGCTCGCCGTACCAATAATACTGCTGGGCTTTGCATATAGAGCATGTCGAAATTGGTATTACCGTAATCGTCCCAAACCTCTTCCCAAAAAGATTAAAAAGTATATGAAGAAAGATTGTGTGTTGGACGAGGACAATAATACCATCTCAATAGCAGAGTATAACTACAAGCATGGAACAACATACACCTTGGATGATGTCTATGGTAAGGGTTATATTGAATCGCTAACTGAAGAAGAGAAGGCTGATATCACTACAGAATCTACAAAATATGGCATATTGGAGGTTCAAGAAAACATTCCTGACTCCCCATATACAAACGCGGCAAAAATATTAGGAGAAGCCTTGCTCTCCGGGGACTTCACAGATTTTGAAAATCTTCTCGATTCAGATGTTGAGCATATAAGCTACAACAAGGAAACCATGTCTGGAAAGGAACAGGTCATTGAGTACTGGAGAGGTTGGAGATCCCGCTATGTTGAGACAAGAAAGGCCAAGAAATTTGAAGTTGTTTACAGCAATTACTATTCAAATGCCTGCCTCCTGATGGAAATGATGGTCGTCATGTTTTTCATTAGAGAGGACAAAGTCCAGAAAGTGCTGCTCATCCAACGGCATTTGAATCCTATGATAGGCTATCATGAGGACATCCTTGAATTCCCGTTTGATCTGAATAGTATTAAGCATTGTCTTTCTGAGCTGAGAGAACCCACCGAGATCTTTGAACCAGTAGCAACAGAGAATAGAATTCCATGTCTTACCTGTGGTACACATTCAGAAAAACTAGAGTGGCACAGCTCGCTGTTCCAGTTCGGAGATGTTGGGTATTCAGGCATTGTGTCGGTCTGTCCTCATTGCCATAAGGTCGTGGAGTTCTATCCAGAAGTGCGGTCACGGTATATTGAGCCAGTCGATAAGAAGATAGCAAAGCAGCCCGTATCTCATAAGGCCCCAAAAGCGCATTATGAACCGAAGCTTTATGGTTTAAGAAACTTTGAAGGAGGCGAACCGCTGAAGGGAACAAAGTATGTCGAGGGGCTATCAGGCAATCTGAGGAAAGCTGCAGAAGAGTCCAACTGGTTTCTGTTGAGCACAATGAACTCACAGGATTTCAACAAAGTGAAAGACTGTTATCTGAAGGCCATTGATGATGGTATTTATGAGGCGGCTAATATTCTTGGAGTCTTTGCCTATAATTTTGATCAAAAGTATGATGAGGGAAAAAGACTCTTGCGCAAAGCCATTGATGGCGGTTCACATAACGCCATGCTGAATTTATTCACAATTCTATGGACAGAAGAAAAATATCAAGAGTCTATAGACCTTCTGGCAGAGGTCTTCGAAAAGCCATCCCCTTCTCTGAAATGCCTTTGGAATAAGGCTTTCTTCCACTTTATGGGGGAAGACTATGCTCATAATCCTATCAAGAAAAAAAGTAAGGGAGCAGCCAGAAAGATTCTCAGGATGATTATAGAGAAAGAAGGAGATATGTTCTACAACGAAGAAAAGGGTGTCTTTAAGACTGCAAGGGAGTTAATGGCATATATTGACGAAGGAAATATTTTCTCTGCAAAGGCAAAAGATTATCACTGGCGAATTAAGACAAACCTTGACTCTTTAAAGAAAAAGGGTGATGACGCTGTTTTTTATGACCTCGATGCACTTTCGTTAGAAGACGGATATCATATAGGGCTGCGCACAGCAGAGCAACAGGGAATAGGTGACGAATCGAACTTCTATGTATATGGTAAGGACAATGATGAAGATAAAGATTTGTTGAAGTACATCCATCTTGACGAAACCCCGATGGGTGCCTGGCAGATATATCTGCTTATGACATCTCCTACCCTTCTGCCTACATTCTGGCATGGTGGATATATTGAGCGGAAGTTTATTTTGCAGGAGAAAGACCTTTATGAAATAGAGGTTTTGAGTTGCTACGCGCTGTCAGATTTAAAAGCACGGAACATGCTTTATCCTGATGTAGAAGTAAAACGGAATGGTGATATATTGACAGCCAGCGTCTATTGTTGTTATTGGAATGAATGGGAAGGTCTCGTCAGAGAGCATGTTGAGATCCAGGTATGCAATGGCAAAGTGACCTCCTATGAAGAGAAAGGAAAGTTCATCATATTCAAGTATCATTGTGGTATATATTTCTAAGATATGAATTTCTTTGTATTACTATTTTTCTTCTATTATGCCATCATATTCTTAATTGTGGCAATACCTTTCTTGCTTGTCTTGCTTTGGGCAGTCAATAAATGGCTATTGAAGCGAAAGATCAAACTAAGATATAGGATTCTTCTTTCAATAGGAGTACCTATTTTACTAGTGGTTTTGGCTTTCATGGACATATATTATGCTCCATACAGCACTTCAAATATGGATAACATGTTGTCACAACTTGTTCCTGAGATAAAGCTTCCCCAATATAAGATAACAGAATACAGTAGTGTATATGTTGGAGGGGATGATCTTAAAGACACCTATCATATCGTATTTAAGGATGGTAAAGACGAATCATTAAGATGCAAATTGGATAGCTTGGTCATTATCAATCCAAAATGGAAGAGAAATGGAAATGAATATGTTTATGATACCATCTTCTTTGAAAATGAGATTGTCGATAGCATTATAGTTCGTCCAATGGAGGGAACTGCAACGTTTATAAGATATAAGTGGTAGATAATATTAAAAAATCAAATGTATGAACAATAATAATTCTTTCAAAATTAATGGAGCTGTTTATATTGTGTTATCAGTCCTGTTATTGCTGTGTCTGGCTCCCATGCCGTATGGATATTATCAACTAGTTCGCTTTATTGCAGCAGTTGTATTTATCGTTTTAGCCTGGCATAACTATAATACTAAAGAAGTCTGTCTAACAGTTGTCTTTGGAGCTTTGGCCTTATTGTTTCAACCATTCATCAAGATAGCACTTGGAAGAACAATGTGGAATATAGTCGATGTTATTGTTGCTGGAATGCTTATAATTATGTGGATTAAATTACATGTTTCAAATAAATAATAGCATTGTTTTATGGGAAGAATTACGTTAAAATTAACTTGGAGGCAATTGATAATGTTTTTTTCTCCAAAAACAAAACTAGGAAGGAAAGGTTTTGTCGTCATATTCATACTTGCGATTATATTATTTCAGCTCTTTGTGGAAATAGCTTGGCAATTATGGTTTTTGTATGATCCACATCCATATTGGAAATTCAATTTTAGTATGAACTTGAGTACTTTTTTGTGTAGAATCGGACTGCTTTTCGGTATTTTGCCGTTAGTAGCGTTAGTTCTAATAGATTGTACATGGCAATCATATATGTGGGGGTATGAGGTTGGCTATGGATTTTTTGTTGAATGTATTATTGCGGATTTGTTGTTTATTATTTATGTAATTCAATGCGTTAGGCGTAGTTTTGATCTTGGACACGGGTGGACTTATATTTTACCTCTTTGTAATCCAATTGCGTTACTATTTGGAAAAAGCAAATCAAGAAATGAATAAGCGTAAGATAATGATAATAGCATTACTCGTTTTTATTATGTTGGTCATAATTAAAGTAGTTTGGGTAACATATGCTACAACTGGACATGGTTCTTTTGATAATGAAAAGAAAGATCTTATCCATCGGGCAAACTATCTTACCTCAATGGTCTGCACTACTCCACAGGACTTACTCAACGAAATGCCAAGTGGAATTGGTGAGCAGTTCCAAGGTGAGTGGGCTTTATACACATGTTCCATGACATCGGCAGCATTGGCAAATATTGCCATTCTTTATCCCCAAAATAAGGAATTATCTATTAAGTTTATTGGTCAGATTATCGACATTGCGATGTCTGAAGAGATACGGGAATACGACAGGCTACGCTGGAGAGAAGATCCGTTGGATGGCATCTATGGTAATCTTAGTCACATATCATATTATAGCCATTTAGCATGGATGATTAGTCGATATAAGCAGATTGGCGGTGATGGCAAATACGATGATCTGTATCATTCACTATGTAAGGCGATGAACCGAAGAATTCGCCAGAGCAAATCATTGAATTTGCCAACATATCCAGGTGAATACATTTACATACCTGACATGCTGGTTGCAATAGTGGCATTGGCCAATTTCTCCAATCAGTACGAAGGTAAGTACTCTACTACTGTGAATATGTGGGTGGAAAGAGCCAAGAAGGAGTGGATTGACAGGGAAACGGGATTGGTTGCATCGTTTCTGGAAGCTTACAATGACAGCGTTCAGATAGTATTGCCTGTGAAAGGATCGTATTCTGCCTTGAATTGTTACTATCTGTCATTGGTAGATCCAGAGTTCGCAAAGGAGCAATATGATTGTCTGATGAAGAACTATAAGCAAGGATTCCCATTTGCTGGCATAAAGGAGTACCACGACAGGACTTGTCTGTTTGGTATGGATATTGATGCTGGCCCTATTATATTCAATCTAAGTCCGTCTGGAACAGCGTTTACCATTGGATGTGCGACAAGTCTTGATGATATGGAGTTCAGAAACCATCTGCTTAAAACAGCAGAAATTGGAGGCAGTACGGTAACTTGGTTTGGTAAGAGCCATTATCTGTTGGCCAACCTGGCACTGGTCGGGGAAGCCATAGTCCTTGCTATGAGGACTTCTTCACCACAAACCCGAATGTATAACAAATAAAGTAGTGAAATAATGAAAAAGTTTATCGTAGGCTTTATTGCCATTATTATTGCAGGTATCAT
>CACYKX010000046.1 GCA_902775075.1 uncultured Prevotellaceae bacterium
GAGTCAACAGACTTCGTATTCAAGGCTTCTGCTAATGAGAAGGGTGCTCGTTCTGCTGAGGTAGCATTTAGTGTTACCGTTGATGGTAAGACCACAACCTTGAATGGTAAAGTTTCTCAGGCTGGTGGCATTGAGGATGTTACCGTTAAGGAGTTCAACGAAGCTCCTAAGGGTGACAACTTGTATCGCTTGCAGGGTATTGTTTCTAGTGTCAAGAATGCTGATAAGGGTCAATTCTATATCAAGGATTATACCGGTGAAACTTATATCTATGGTTTAAGCGATTTCAAGGCTAAAGGTTTGAAGGTTGGAGACGTCGTTACTGTTGTTGGTAAGCGCGATGAGTATAAGACTACCATTGAGATGACAAGTGCAACTCTTAGTGAAAGCAAGTCTGTAGAAGCCGTTTCAATCAAGGATTTCCGTTCTAAGGCTGATTCTAAGGATGCCTATTATATGATTTCTGGTAAGATTAGCAAGTCTACAGAGGTTAAGACTAATTTTGATCTTGAGAAGTACGGTAATTTTGCCTTGACTGATGAGACTGGTACCGTTTATGTTTACGGTGTACTTGCTGGTTGGGGTGGTACCAAAGGCAAGCTCAAGGAACAAGGCGTCACTTTGACAGATGGTGAGGACATCACTATCATTGCAACTAAGTCTACCTTTAAAGGTCTTATCGAGGCTGTTGGTGTATATGTTTCTTCAAAGAAGTAAGATATAATTTTACTTTAGGTAACAAAATAAAATCGGATATTCCTTTAAGGAGTATCCGATTTTTTATTCTCTCGTCTGAACTTTAATTCATGCAGATGATTCTTTTTAGATGGATTAATTTATGCAGTTAACTTCATCGCCTTACGCAGTTAACTGCGTAGCCTTGCGTAGTTAACTGCGTAAGCTTACATAGTTAACTGCGTTGTCCGACATAGTTAACTACGGTAATAATCTATTCAATCTTTTTTTGGCCAAGGTATGTTCTGGGTATAACTCCAGAGCTTTTTCATAATTTTTAATGGCAGCATCAGTCATACCTTCTTTCTCACATTCTTTTCCCATTAAAGTATATTCCACAGCGAGTTTTTTAAGAAATTCCTTCTGCTGTTTCATCTCCTTCTGTAGTCTGTTATTCTCTTCCCTCAGTTTATTTACGATGTTGAGTTCCTTACGAATGAGTCGTTTTACACCAGGTTTCTCTATATCATATCTACTATGGATAGCCAGGAAGAAGTTATCAAGCATTTTTTGAATGTCACCCTTTCTCCAAGCCTGCATGGCATCCCAATATTGTTTATCAGCTTTACTTTGGCTAAGAGCAGTATTGATGATATTCTGATTATTATAGTTATGTGCGAACATCTTTACCTCGTTACGCGTAAATACCTCATTTCTGTTGATAGGCTCTTGCAGGCTTATTCCTTCGAGCGAGGTGCATCGTGATAATGCCACGTAGGCTTGTCCTCCGGCAAATACCCCACCGGTAAAGTCTATCTTCACCTGTTTGAAGGTTAGTCCCTGACTCTTATGTACAGTTATGGCCCATGCTAATCTTAATGGATACTGTTCATACCTGCCGATTTCCTCCTCTTCAATTTTCTTTTCAGTCTCATTGAAGTGATATCTCATATTACTCCATGTAGCCTCTTCGACGATGATATCGTCACCATCTTCAGTTTTTACATAGATTTTTGCACCCTCATTTTCATCCATATCAAAGCCCGTGATGGTGCCCAGTGTTCCATTTACAAATTGATGGTTGATATCATTTTTGACGAACATAATCTGTGCGCCGACTTTTAGATATAAGTCTATTGGTGCAGGAAGACTGCTCTCCGGAAATTCTCCCTCAATGTTGCCATGGAATAACTGAGAATCTCCTTCAAGCTGTTCAAGTTGATTATTATTGATATAATCGGCCGTATCCCTTCTTGTGGACAATGTAATAGATAATTTACTGTCCTCATTACTTAAGTCGGCTCCAACTCGGCTATTGAGCATTCTTAGATCATTATTCTCTACGTTTGATGTGCGTATATGGTCTAAAATGTTGATAAACAGAGGATCTGTCTGTCGATATACCTTTTTCAGTTCGATGCTGACTAGTTGAAAGTGCTGGAAAATCTTCGCATTGAAGAAAAAGTTAGATTGGTAGAAAGGAGTAAGTAGTTTTCTGTCTTCCTCCTTTACGACGGGTTCTAACTGATATATATCCCCAACAAGAAGAAGTTGTTTACCTCCGAAAGGTTCTCGCATCTTCTGACAATATACTCGTAGTACCTTGTCGATGAATTCGATAATATCTGCTCTGACCATGCTGATCTCATCAATAATGATTAGTTCAAGTTCTTTGAGGATCTTGATCTTCTCACTATTATATTTCAGTGTCTTTCGGATATTTCTGATAGAATATCTGCTGTCGTTAGGTAAGAGAGGGTAAAAAGGCAACTTAAAGAAGCTGTGTAACGTTACACCACCGGCATTGATAGCAGCAATGCCCGTAGGAGCGAGTATGACATTCTTCTTTTTGGTTGTAGCAGCGATATAGCGCAGAAACGTTGATTTACCCGTCCCTGCCTTTCCTGTTAGAAAGAGCGAGCGACGGGTAAACTGAATAACTTGGAGTGCATTTTGCAACTCCAAGTTTTCTATATCGATTTTCTTTATTTCGCTTTTCTCTTCAATCACTTTGGTGTGATTAGAGGTCGTCCAAAGTTACAGTCTGTTGAGTAGGGTGGTGCTTCTTTTCTTTCTTTTTATCAGTACCACTATCAGTAGGTTTCTTTGTTGTAGAATTAGATGAACTTGGAGTGAAGTTATCTGTTGTACTCTCAGACTCAGTAGACTTTGTTACAGGGTTTCCGTTATCATCCAAAACAATTTCTTCGGATGTAACAACTGTAGAATCTACAGGTTCAGCATCCTTCTTAACAGGAGCTACCCATGGTTGACATGTATACATATCACTCGTAATATCCTCATCTGTAGGTTTAGACCATTTCCCGTGATATTGCTTGAATTCAGGGTCTGCCATGACTGAATGAATGAAATATCCACAAATTGGTAATGCTGTCTTAGAACCTTGTCCTAAAGCACCTGTTCGGAAGTGTATAGATCGGTATTCACCTCCGACCCATGCTCCTACAACAAGATGCGGACTGACGCCCATAAACCATGCATCAGAGTGATTGTTAGAGGTTCCTGTTTTACCACCCCAATCGGTGTCACGGAAGGAATTTCCTGCATATTCTGCTGATGACATGCTTACAGAAGTACCTCCTGCATCATGAGTTCCGGCTTTCAGCATTTCTTGCATCAAGAATGCACTCTTCAATGGGATGACTTGCTCATCAGTTGTCGGGCCTGTGTATACTTCTTTTCCGTCTTGATCAACAATGCGAGTAACTAAAACAGGGTCATGATGCTTTCCATTGTCTGCGATCACACAATATGCGTTTACCATTTCAAGCAAGTTGACATCACATGATCCCAAAGCTAATGAAGGTTGATCATCCAGAGGACTCTTGATACCCATAGCCTGTGCGGTCTCGATGATTCTCTTGATACCCATTTCTTGTCCTAAACGGACGGCAACGGAGTTGATGCTTCGTGCAAATGCACTTCTTAGTGGCATACTATCTCCTGAGAAAGAACCACTGGCATTACTTGGAGTCCAAGTTGTCATCTCGTGTTTCTTTTTATCGTATACCTGCATAGAGATGTACTCATCTCGGCGCTTATCACAAGGTGTCAAGCCCTGATTCATAGCCTCAGTATATACGAAGAGCTTGAATGTAGAACCTGGTTGACGCATGGCTGTTGCCTTGTCGTATTTCCACTGGTCAAAGTCGATATCACCGACCCATGCTTTTACGGCACCAGTCTGAGGTTCCATAGCGACCATAGCACAATGCATGAACGTTGTCATGTATTTGATGGAATCCTCCGAAGTCATGTTCTTGATGACGGTACCTTTGTCATAATCGAATACCTTAACTGGATGAACCCATTCTTTATAGTAATATCTTACAGAATCTGGGTCGTCTGGATATTTGGCAAGTAAGGCCTTGTAGAAAGGCTGACGTTCAGCTATTCCCTGAATAAAGTTAGGAATGGTTTGTCCGTTCTCGTCTATCCATGGCTCTTGTCTTAGCCAGTTGCTACTTTGATTTCTATATATAGACCAATGATTATCAAAGTTCTTCTGGACTTGTTTCATCTGTTTGCGGGCTGCAACTTCTGCATATTTTTGCAAACGTGTATCTATAGTCGTATAAATCTTGAGACCGCTAGAGTAAAGGTCATATCCATTCTCTTGGCACCAATCCTTTAGATAATCAGCAACAGCCTCACGGAAATATTTAGCTTGACCGTCATAGTTTTCTTCTACTTTGAAGTCAAGTTTAAGAGGGATCTCTTTCAAAGAGTCACATTCAGATCTTGTCAAATCTCCGTGGGTAAGCATATTGTTTAATACCACATTACGGCGCTTCAAACTATTCTCTGGATTTGACTTCGGATTGTAATATGATGTAGCTTTCAACATTCCTACAAGAACAGCAGCTTGTTCGGTTGTCATGTCCTTAGGGGTCGTGTTGAAATATGTCTTTGCTGCGGTCTTGATTCCGTATGCGTTAGAACCAAAATCTACGGTATTCGCATACATCGTGATGATTTCTTTCTTGCTATATACGGTTTCTAGTTTTGTAGCAATGATCCATTCCTTACTCTTGACGATAAGAATCTTAAGTCCCGGTATCTTACCTAATAATCCAGTAGAGTATTGTGAACGTACTCGGAACATATTCTTTGCCAACTGCTGTGTGATGGTAGAAGCACCACGACCTTCATGGTGGGTGACAGCGTCTTTAACAGCACCAAAGATACCAATAGGGTCAATACCGAAGTGCTTATAGAATCGTTCATCCTCTGTGTCTACCAAGGCATGGAAGAATGCAGGATTTACTTCTTCATATTTTACAGGAGTTCGGTTCTCGTTAAAGTATTTTCCGATAAGGACGCCGTCTGCACTATATATTTCTGATGCAGAACTTGTCTGTGGGTCCAGGATTCCTGAGAAATAACCAGGAGATTTACCAAATAACCAAAAGAGGTTAATATCTACAGCTCCTAAATAAAGTATAAAGGCTACAATGCAAGAAACAAAAGCAATTATTGTTTTTGTATACCAAGCACGTCCTTGATACAATCCTTTATACCATGGCCAGAATTTTTGAGCTTTGTCCCAACTCCAGCTTAATATGCTTTTAATTTTGTTCATATTATTATATGATAGTATATATCGTGCAAATTTACCTATTTATTTGTTATCTGCAGTGTTGTATCCAGATAATTTATGATTTCTTTAATGTTATCAGGGTGAAACCATTGTATTTTTTCATCATGTTTGAACCATGTCAGTTGTTTACGCATATAGCGTCGAGAATTAGACTGTATTTGTCTTATTGCTTCAGCCTTGTCTATTTTCGACTCAAAATAGCTGAACATCTCTTTGTAACCAACAGTATTTAATGAATTGAGTCCTTTTAATGGAAATACTTTTCTAGCTTCAGTTTCCAGTCCGTTTTCTATCATATCTAATACTCTTTGGTTGATCCTGTTGTAGAGTTCTTCGCGATCTCTGTTCAGACCAATCTTTATGATATTGAATGGACGCTTTTTTATGGTGTTCTTTCTAAAAGAAGTGTATGTTTTTCCTGTCATGCTGCAGATCTCAAGGGCATGAACCACTCTTCGCGGGTTCTTCCGGTCTACAACTTCCCAATGTTCGGGATCAACTTCTTTTAATTCTTCTACTAAGGCTTCCAATCCTTCTTTTTCGAGTCGTCTTTTCATGGTTGCCCTCGTTTCTTCATCTACGGTAGGGATGTCATCGATACCTTTGCATACGGCATCAATATACATCATGCTTCCTCCTGTCAAAAGAGCAATGTCATACTTCTGAAAAAGTCTTTCTAAGAGAATCATCGTATCTTGTTCGTACATGGAAGCAGAATAATAATCTTGGATATGATGATTCCCTACAAAGTAATGAAATACACGACGTTGTTGTTCTAGGGTCGGAGCTGCCGTACCAATTGGCAGTTCCGCAAATATTTGACGTGAATCTGCATTGATGATTGGAATGCCATAATGCTCAGCAATCTGTAAGCACAGTTCCGTTTTTCCTACTCCTGTAGGACCTAAAACAACAACGAGTGTTTTCATTTATCGAATGATTCCGCGTTTAGAACTCTCAACGAAATCGATGATATATTGAATTTCTGGAGTTATTTCTAGATTCTTCTTGATTTCCTCAATGCCTTCCTTTAGAATACCCTTAGAATATAATAAGCGGTATGCTTCATGGATATTGTCAATGAGTTCTCTACTGAAACCATGGCGACGAAGCCCGACAAGGTTGACTCCACAATATTTTGTAGGCTCCTTACCTGCAATGATATAAGGTGGAATGTCTTGACTGAAACGACAGCCTCCCTGAATCATTACATAGCCACCAATACGACAGAACTGGTGACATAATACTGTTGCGCTGACGATGGCATTGTCGTCAACAACAACTTCACCGGCAAACTTTGTAGAGTTTCCGATGATTAGATGGCTTCCTAATACACAGTCATGAGCAACGTGCATATTCTCCATCAATAAGTTATTGCTTCCTACGATGGTTGTACCTTTTGATGCGGTACCTCTAGAGATAGTTACATTCTCGCGGATACTGTTGTTATCACCAATGATACAAGTTGTATCTTCTCCTCTGAATTTTAGGTCTTGTGGCTTTGTTGAGATGCTTGCACCCGGGAATATTTCGTTCCCATTTCCGATACGAGCACCATAATTTATTGTTACACTATTCTGGAATACATTATTGTCACCAATTTCTGTATTCTTGTCAATGTAACAGAATGGACCTATGATGTTATTTTCTCCTAGTTTAGCCTCAGGATGTACAAATGCTAATGGACTAATCTGATTTGACATAATGTTTTATTTATTTTTTACAATTTGTGCTGTGAATGTTGCTTCTGCCACAACATGGTCACCAACAAAAACATAACCCTTCATAGAACTGATTCCGTGACGTACAGGAGCCAATAGTTCTACCTTAAATAATAAAGTGTCTCCAGGTATGACTTTCTGACGGAATTTTACATCGTCTATCTTCATGAAATATGTAGACCAACGTTCTGGTTCTTCCAACTGATTCAAGACGAGTAACCCTCCACATTGTGCCATGGCTTCTACCTGAAGGACACCAGGCATAACAGGTTCTTCAGGGAAGTGACCTTGGAAGAATGGTTCGTTAGCTGTTACGTTCTTTACACCAACGATTGTTGTTGGTCCCATTGCGATGACTTTGTCAACCAACTGCATTGGATAACGATGAGGAAGAAGTTGACGAATACGGATATTATCCATGATAGGTTCCTCGTTTGGATTATAGATAGGAGCCTGTATCTCATGCTTTCGAATCTCCTTACGCATCTGACGTGCAAACTTGTTGTTGATGGTATGTCCAGGACGTGTTGCAATAATGCGGCCCTTTATAGGTTTACCAATCAAAGCCATATCACCAATGATATCAAGCAACTTGTGACGTGTACATTCGTTCTCCCACATTAATGGACGATGCTGGATGTATCCCAGTTTGGTTGCATCAAGATGTGGAACTTTCAATAAGTCTGCCAGTTTGTCGAGTGTTGGCTGATCAACTTCACGCTCATAAATGACAATAGCATTATCCATATCGCCACCTTTTATAAGATTGGCTTGGAGCAATGGCATGATGTCTCGAACAAAAACAAAGGTACGAGCTGCGGCAATTTCTGTTGCGAAATTCTCCATGTTGTCAAGGGTTGCAAACTGACTGTTGATGAATTTGCTTTCGAAAGAGCACATCGCAGTAATACTGAACTGATCTTCTGGTAAGATTGTAATAATAGAACCGGTTTCCTCGTCTTTTACCTCAATCTTATGTCTGATGATATAATAGTCCTTCTCTGCGTTTTGTTCTTCAATTCCTATTTCGTTTATCTTCTGTATGTATAGTTCTGCAGAACCGTCAAGGATAGGAAATTCTGGACCATTTACTTGGATGAAACAGTTGTCGATGCCTGATGCATATAGTGCAGCCATTCCATGTTCAACGGTAGAGCAACGTGCGTCTCCCTTTGCCAATACAGTACCACGTTGAGTGTCAACAACATTTTCTGCGATTGCTTCAATGATAGGTTGCCCCTCAAGGTCTATTCGTTGAATTTTATATCCAGTATTTTCTGGGGCTGGATTGAATGTTACAGTAAGATTCAATCCTGTATGCAGTCCTTTTCCACAAAGAGAAAAACTGCCTTTGAGAGTCTTCTGTTTAGACATATCTTTTTATCCTTTATTTGTTCTTGTTTTTTAATTCTTCGATTTCCTTTTGCAATTCGTTTAATTGCTTATACATCTCTGGCAGACGACGGAATATTGCCTGAGATCTGAAATATCCCTTTGGATTCATTGGTGGTGTACCAATAAGTGTCTGATCGTCTTTGATGCTTCCTGGAGCTCCACTCTGTGCTCCAAGGAATACTTTATTTCCAATTGAGATATGACCAGCAATACCTACTTGGCCGCCAAACATACACCATTGACCGACCTTTGTAGAACCTGCGATACCAACCTGAGCAGACATGACTGTATTCTCGCCGATATCATCATTATGGGCAATTTGTACTAGGTTGTCAAGTTTGACGCCTTTTCTGATAAAGGTACTACCCATGGTAGAACGGTCGATACAGGTGTTTGCGCCAATCTCAACATCATCTTCGATGGTTACAATACCGATTTGAGGAATCTTGTCATAGCTGTTGGTTTCTGGATTTGGCGCAAAACCAAAGCCGTCGGCTCCGATGACACTTCCTGCATGGAGTGTTACTCTGTTGCCAATCTTGCAACCGTGGTAGATGGTTACGTGAGGGTAGATAGTACAATCCTTACCTAGTTTTACGTTGTCACCGATATATGCATTTGGATAAATCTGACATCCGTCTTCTACGATAGCTCCATCACCGATATATGCAAATGCACCTACGTATACGTTATCTCCAACTTTTGCTTTAGGAGAGATAAAAGCCAATGAGTCAATGCCTGACTTTTTAGGATTTATGGCTTCAGAATACATTTGTAGTAGTTTTGCTACACAATCACGTGCGTCCTTAACGCGAATGATGGTTGTGGTAACAGGTTTCTCCAATTCGAGGCTCGCATCAACGAGGACTACACTCGATTTGGTTTCGTAGATATAATGAGTATATTTTGGATTTGATAGAAACGAAATCGCTCCAGGAACACCTTCTTCGATTTTTGCGAATGTATTTACAGTGGCATTTTCGTCACCTTCTACGTTGCCTTGAATAAATTGGGCAATTTGTTTTGCAGTAAATTCCATTTTAATCTTTGTTATTATTTATTTCTGCAAAGGTAGAAAAAATAAATCAAAAACGTTGATAACAGAGATAATATTTGCGTATTTTTTTTGATAGTAAGGCGATATTTAGTAAGTCGGATGCTTCTGCGATGTCCTTGCATGTCCCATCTTTGTAAAGAATTGTTATCTTGTCGTCGTTGATGTCATACATGTCTTTTTGGATCGTGCTATAGCTGATTAGATATTTAGCCTCTTCGTAGGTTACATCAGCCTGTTCTGCTATTTTTTGTTGGATAGCGGTTAGTTCTTCTTCACTTATTGGTTTGTCTAATACTTCAACTTTAAAGATATTCCTGTTGATCAAATCCGTTGCTAAAGTTGATAGTATCTTGTCTTCATGCTGCATCCATACCTTTACGCTGCTCCAGATATCGTTATCGTCAAGCATTTCATACATTTTTAGAGCTTCCGGATGGGTGTGGAAGAATTTGACATCTACATGGTTGTAAAGGAAATATCTTAGTTGTGGAGGACAGAATATGTCGGCACCTTGTGCTGCTAGATATTTTGCTCTGAGCAACAAGTTGATGAGCACTTTTTCGCATGCTACAGCAGTCTTGTGATAGTAGACTTGCCAGTACATGAGTCTTCGAGATGTAAGATAATTTTCTATCGAATATATTCCTTTCGATTCTACTACGAGGTTGTCATCGACGACATCGAGCATCTTGATTATCCTGGCACTTCCAATGTTTCCCTCGTGTACTCCTGTGAAGAAACTGTCTCTTCGTAAGTAGTCTAGTCGGTCAACGTCTAATTGACTACTGATGAGTTGATGTAGAAAACTTTTGGGGTAATCATTCTTAAAGATTTTTATAGCCAGATTTAGCTGTCCGTCCATCTCTTTGTTTATTTCATCCATCATCAAGAGGGAGATGTCCTCGTGAGAAATACCCTGTATAAGGGTGTTTTCCAGAACATGTGAGAACGGACCGTGTCCTATGTCGTGCATCAAGATAGCCGCTTCAACAGCTTCGGCTTCACTATCAAAGATAAAGATGCCTTTTTGTTGAAGAGAAAGAATGGCTTCACTCATCAAATGGAATGCTCCGATAGAGTGTTGGAAGCGCGTGTGTTGTGCTCCAGGATAAACGACAGAGGCAAGACCATTTTGCTTAATTCTCGTCAGTCTCTGCATGAGTGGATGCTTTACAATATTGTAGAGTAGACCACGAGGAATCTTGATAAACCCAAATACTGGGTCGCTAATGATCTTGCTGTCATTCATAGGCTTTATATTTTCGAAAGTTCAACTTCCATCTGTTGTTGCAAGTTCTTTGCTTTTTCTGCCGCAGCTGTAGCAAAGTCTTCGCCGTTACTTGCATAGATGATGCCTCGGCTAGAGTTTACCAGTAGTCCACAGTCTTTGATCATACCATATTTACAAACTTCCTGTAAGCTTCCGCCTTGTGCTCCTACACCTGGCACTAGTAAGAAATGATTAGGTGCGCATTTTCTGATGTCTTTAAACATCTCACCTTGAGTTGCACCTACAACATACATCATATTTTCATCATTTCCCCATTCTTGTGATTTCTTGAGAACCTTTTCGAAGAGTCTCTCTCCGTCTTTGTCTTCAGTAAGTTGGAAATCATGGCTACCTAGATTACTTGTTAGCGCAAGTAATATGACCCATTTCCCATCATATTCTAAGAACGGTTTTACACTATCTTCGCCCATATATGGAGCAACAGTCAATGCATCCAGATTATATTCCTCGAAGAAAGTCTGTGCATACATTTTTGACGTGTTACCTATATCGCCACGTTTTGCGTCAGCAATAATAAAATGGTGAGGATAATACTCCTTCAAGTAATTGATAGTCTGTTCAAATGCACTCATTCCTTTTAATCCGTAGCATTCATAAAATGCTAGATTCGGCTTGTATGCTACACAGTATGGGGCTGTAGCATCAATGATTGCCTTATTGAACTTGAAGATACCGTTCTCATCATCTTTCAGATGTGCAGGCATCTTATTTATATCAGTATCGAGACCAACACAAAGGAATGTCTTTTTACTGAAAATCTGATTGATTAACTCTTTTCTATTCATTATTTAGGTGTTTCAGTTTGGGGAACTTCTTTCCTCTTGTCAGGATTCTTTTTCAAGGAAACTTGGAGTTTCATGAAGTCTTCTGCTTGGATAGTCTTCTCCTCCTTTTCGTCATCTTTCTTCTTAGTATACAGTAATCCCATGACATTTAATGATTATGTTATTTATAATTCGCTTTCCTTCAATTTCTCTGCATTCTCAGCTACTGTCAATGCATCGATCATGTCTTGGATATCACCATTTAAGAATCCGTTGAGATCATGAGTCGTATATCCAATACGATGATCGGTTACACGTCCTTGAGGGAAATTGTATGTCCTAATCTTTGCAGAACGGTCACCCGTTGAGACCAGACTTTTACGACGACTTGCGATATCATCTACATATTTTTGATGTTCGCGGTCGTGAATGAAAGTATAAAGTCGACTCAATGCACGCTCCTTATTCTTTGGTTGGTCACGTGTCTCTGTACATTCGATGAGGATTTCCTCTACTTCTCCAGTATTTGGATTCTTCCAAGGATAGCGGAGGCGGACACCAGATTCAACCTTGTTCACATTCTGTCCACCAGCTCCACTACTACGGAAAGTATCCCATTTAATGTCGCCTTCGTTGATGTTGACCTCAAACTTGTCAGCTTCAGGAAGTACAGCAACTGTTGCTGCGGATGTATGCATACGGCCTTGGGTTTCTGTTGCAGGAACTCGTTGAACGCGATGCACACCACTTTCATATTTTAGAACGCCATACACACCTTCACCACTTATCGCACAGTCGATCTCTTTGAATCCACCGACCGCACCTTCAGATACAGATGTGATGCTCAAATTCCAGCCCTTCTTATCGCAATATTTCTTATACATATTGAATAAATCACCTGCAAAGAGGGCTGCTTCATCGCCACCAGCACCGGCACGAATCTCCATCTGCACATTCTTGGCATCTTCAGGATCTTTTGGTACCAGCGCAATTTTAATTTCTTCCTCGAGTTTAGGCTGGAGCTCTTCGTTAGTCGACAACTCTTCACGAGCCATCTCTTTCATGTCAGGGTCGCTTTCGTTGGCAAGGATATCCTTTGCTTCCTTGATACTGTTCAAGCATGCGATGTAACGCTTGCGAGCATCCATTACATCACTTAATTCCTTGTATTCCCTTGTCAACTTTACATAGCGTTGCTGATCTGCTATCACGCTAGGGTCGGTAATCAATGTTGATACCTCCTCAAAGCGAGCCTCCAAGCCATCTAATTTTTGTAATATGCTATTGTTATCTGGCATACTTCGTAAATTTGTATTATAATTAATTTTAATAATCGAACGTTCCGAATTCGCTCTTGATGGTTAATGAGCGTTTACCTTCCTCGATATGACCTACGACCTGAGCATCGATGTTGAAGCTCTTGCTAATAGCGATTACTTTTTCTGCAATTTCAGGACGAACATAGATCTCCATTCTGTGTCCCATGTTGAAGACCTGATACATTTCCTTCCAATCTGTTCCACTACAATCATGAATAGCCTTGAAGAGTGGAGGTATTGGGAACATGTTGTCTTTAACGACTTTACAGTTTTCACCAACAAAGTGGAGAACTTTGGTTTGAGCTCCTCCTGTGCAATGTACCATTCCGTGTATTTCCGGACGTAGTTCATCGAGAATCTTCTTGATGACCGGAGCATAGGTTCTAGTTGGAGAAAGTACCAATTGACCAGCATTTACAGGACTATCTTCTACCTCATCAGTAAGTCTGTATTTACCGCTATATACTAATTCGTTTGGTACGGCATGGTCAAAACTTTCAGGATATTTCTCTGCTAAATATTTGGCAAAGACATCATGACGAGCACTGGTAAGTCCATTGCTTCCCATGCCACCATTATATCTCTTTTCGTATGTAGCCTGTCCTGTAGAACTCAATCCTACAATAACATCACCGGGACGAATGTTGGCGTTGTTGATAACATCACTTCTCTTCATGCGGCAGGTTACGGTAGAATCTACAATGATAGTTCTTACCAAGTCACCTACGTCGGCTGTCTCTCCGCCTGTAGGGTATATGCCTACCCCCATATCTCTCAATTCCGCCAATAGTTCATCTGTACCATTGATGATGGCAGAGATTACCTCGCCAGGAACAAGCATCTTGTTTCGGCCGATAGTTGAACTTACCAAGATGTTATCGACAGCTCCGACGCAGAGAAGGTCATCCGTATTCATCACGATAGCATCTTGAGCGATACCCTTCCAAACGCTCAAGTCGCCGGTCTCTTTCCAGTACATATATGCCAGAGAAGACTTGGTTCCAGCTCCGTCGGCATGCATGATATTACAATACTCAGGATCACCGCCCAAGATATCTGGGATAATCTTGCAGAAAGCCTGAGGGAAGATACCTTTATCTATGTTTTTGATGGCGTTGTGCACATCCTCTTTAGCAGCGGATACACCGCGCATCATATAACGATTGTTCATATAAATTCTATTTATTCTTTTCCTTTCCAAAATTCCCAACTGGCAAAAGCCTGTAGAAGTAGCATCTCGAGACCATTCTTTACGGTGGCGCCATGTTCAGCTCCTTTTCTCATAAATAGAGTTTGATCAGGATTATAAATCAGGTCGTAAAGTAGGGTGTGAGTGTCCATCGCCTCGTAAGGTAATAATGGACATTCATCAGCATGTGGATACATACCGACAGGTGTACAATTCACAATCACATTATATTCCTTGATGATTTCAGGAGTGATCTTCTCATATTGTATTGTGTTCTCTCGTTCAAATCTACTAACAAACAGGGTCTCCAATCCTAAAGACTTGAGTCCGTAGTTAATAGCTTTAGAAGCACCGCCAGTACCTAGAATCAACGCTTTCTTGTGGCATGGCTCCAGCATAGGTTCGATGCTTCGTGTAAAACCGATAACGTCGCTATTGTAGCCTTTTAGCACAACTTTGTTGCCTTTATGGGTTACTTTAACGACATTTACAGCGCCTATTGCTCGCGCCTCAGGACTTACAGAATCTAGGTAACTGATTACCTTTTCTTTATATGGAATCGTGACATTAAATCCCTGAAGTTCAGGGTTAGACTCTATCACTTCAGGAAGATTCTGAATGTTAGGAATTTCGAAGTTGATATATTTTGCAGAGATGCCCTCATTCTCGAATTTCTCGTTAAAATAATTTTTCGAGAAAGAATGTCCTAATGGGTATCCTATTAATCCATATTTTTCCATAAACTTATGATTTTATTTAGTGGCAAAATACATTGTGCAGATTCCAAAAGTCAAGCGCTTGAATTTTGCCTCTGTAAATCCTGCTTTCTTTAATACTTCCACCATGGTCTCTCCTTGTGGGAAAGCTTCGATGGTTGCCGTAAGATAGTTGTATGCACTTTGGTCTTTCGATATTAACTTACCATATAAAGGTAATATTGTATGAGAATAGACTTTGAAAAGTTGGTGCATTGGAAAACTCACAGGTTGAGATAATTCGACGATGCTTAGATGTCCGCCTTTTTTTAGAACTCGACACATCTCCTTCAAACCTTTGTCCAAGTCTTGAAAGTTTCTGATTCCGAATGCTGTTGTTATTGCATCGAAACTTTCATCCTCGAAAGTCAAGTTCAGACAATCTTCTTTCTGAAACGAGATGATATGGTTCAATTTCATCTTGTCAACTTTTTCCCGTCCGATATTCATCATACCTTCCGAAATATCAGCACCGATGAGTTGACTAGGTTGTAGCATTTGAGCTGATAAGATAGCAAAGTCACCAGTACCGGTAGCAATGTCAAGAATCCTTTTCGGCTTATAAGGTGCTAATTGCTTGATAGCCTTCTTGCGCCATCCTTTGTCGATGTCCCATGATAGGCGATGGTTAAGAGTATCATAGGTAGGGGCGATGTTATCAAACATCTCCTCTACCAATTTTCCTTTATCACCTTCGCCCCCATAGGGCTTTATCTTTTCCTGTTCGTACATGTTATTGATTACTTGCGAGTAGCAAGATAGTTCTTTACATTATTTTCGATTCGAGTAGCGATATCGCCATCTTCTGTAGCCTTATCAAACTTTTCACCGGTGATGTGCTCATACAGTTCAATGTAACGTTCACTTACACTTTCTGCATATTCATCAGTAATTTCAGGCATAGTCTGTCCTGGCTCGTTCATAAAGTTATGCTCGATAAGCCATTGGCGAACGAATTCTTTTGAAAGCTGCTTCTGAGGTTCACCTTTCGCGAATTTCTCCTCATAGCCATCAGCATAGAAGTAACGACTAGAATCAGGAGTATGGATTTCGTCGATAAGATAAACCTTACCATCGCGCTTACCGAATTCGTATTTTGTGTCAACTAGGATCAACCCCTGTTTAGCTGCGATTTCTTGTCCGCGTGCGAAAAGCTTACGAGTATAATCCTCCATTATGGCATAATCCTCAGCACTAACAATACCCTGTTTGATGATTTCCTCCTTAGAGATGTTCATGTCGTGTCCCTCATCAGCTTTTGTGGTAGGAGTGATGATAGGTTCAGGGAAACGCTGATTTTCCCTCATGCCATCAGGTAATTTAACGCCACAGAGTTCGCGGCAACCATTTTTGTACTCACGCCATGCAGAACCTGTAAGGATAGAGCGAATAATCATCTCGACGCGGAAACCTTCACATTTCAGTCCGACTGTTACCATTGGGTCAGGGGTAGCCAATTTCCAGTTAGGGCAGATGTCTGATGTTA
>CACYKX010000047.1 GCA_902775075.1 uncultured Prevotellaceae bacterium
GAACGATTCAGTAAGCGCAGTCGTGAGCAACTCATGGGACGTACAGAACAGAATAAAGCTGTCGTTATCAATAAGGGAAATCATCATGTTGGTGATTTTGTCAAAGTTCGTATTACCGGTTCATCATCGGCAACCCTCTTTGGCGAAGAAGTAAAATAAAAAACAAGAAACCCTTTGAGGTTTTGTATAGAAATACTATCTTTGCATCGTTATGAAGGAATTTCTGCAAGTACTACGTCGATTTGTGCCTCCTTATAAGAAGTATCTGGCATTATCGATTATTTTTAATATATTATCAGCCATACTTAATATCTTCTCGTTCATGGCTTTGGTTCCAATTCTCCAGATCCTTTTCGAGGTAGATGGTGGATTGCGTGTTAATGATTTGATGCCATGGGCATTCGATAAAGAGGTGTTGCAGAATAACCTTTCTTATTATGTACAGGAATTGATGATAGATTATGGAGCTACCACAACACTTCTGATTATTGGTATGTTCCTTGCTTTCATGACATTTCTGAAAACGGCAGCATATTTTCTTTCTTCTGCCACGATCATTCCGATCCGTACAGGTGTGGTCCGTGATATCCGTAACCAACTGTATCAGAAGATAACCTCTTTGTCTTTGGGATTTTTCAGTGAAGAGCGCAAGGGCGATATCATTGCCAGAATGAGTGGTGATGTACAGGAAGTAGAAAACAGCATCATGTCGAGTATCGATATGCTATTCAAGAATCCTGTCCTTATCATCATCTATTTCGGAACCTTATTGGCAATCAGTTGGCAGCTGACATTATTTACCATTATCTTTGTACCGATCTTTGGCTGGTTTATGGGATTTGTCGGTAGAAAGTTGAAGGCGCAGAGTTCCTTTGCACAAACCTTGTGGAGTGATACAATGAGTCAGGTGGAAGAAACCCTTGGTGGTCTGCGCATTATCAAGGCTTTCTGTGCAGAAGATAAGATGAATACCCGTTTTGACAAAATCAACACATCCTATCGTGACAATATCATGAAGGTGAACATTCGTCAGCAGATGGCTCATCCAATGAGTGAATTCTTGGGCACCATCATGATCATCGTAGTTTTGTGGGTAGGTGGTATCCTCGTGTTACGTTATGATGCCCTAGATGGTCCGATATTCATCTACTATCTAGTGATGCTCTATAGTATCATAGCACCATTGAAGGAATTCTCAAAGGCTAGTTATAATATTCCGAAGGGACTTGCCAGTATCGACAGAATCGATAAAATCCTCAAGGCAGAGATAGAAATACAAGAGAAATCTGACGCTAAACATATCACAAGTTTTGAACATCAGATAGAGTTCCGTCATGTCAGTTTCGCTTATACTGATAGTCAGACAGACGAACTGAAGTATGTTCTTAAGGATATCAATCTCACGATACCAAAAGGTAAGATGGTAGCATTGGTAGGTCAGAGTGGTTCTGGTAAGTCGACATTGGTAGACCTGATACCACGTTATTATGATGTACAAGAAGGAGAAGTTCTCATAGATGGGGTCAATGTGAAAGACTTAGGTATTCACGACCTTCGTTCCTTGATAGGTAATGTCAACCAGGAAGCAATTCTCTTCAATGACTCTTTCAAGAATAATATCCGATTTGGTAATGAAGAGGCCACGGATGAAGAGATCGTCGATGCAGCCAAGATAGCTAATGCTTATGAGTTTATTACGGAATCGGAACATGGCTTTGATACAAATATCGGAGATCGAGGAGGCCGACTGTCCGGTGGTCAGCGTCAACGTGTAAGTATCGCACGCGCCATCCTAAAGAATCCTCCTATCCTTATCCTTGATGAAGCAACTTCAGCTTTGGATACAGAGAGCGAGCGATTGGTACAGGATGCACTCACACATCTGATGAAGACACGTACCACCGTGGCTGTAGCCCATCGATTGAGTACTATCAAGAATGCTGATGAGATTTGTGTGTTGCATGAAGGTGTCATTGTTGAGCGTGGCTCACATGACGATCTGATAGCAAAAGATGGATATTATAAGAAACTGCATGATATGCAGCAAGTATAAAATAGGTATAGAATGAAACGTATTCTCAAATCAACTTTTGGTTCGCCAGTAGCATTGATTTTGAATTTAATCCTGGCTTATGGTATTTATTTTATAGCCAGGGTTACTTATTTTTGTGTAAACTACAGTTATTTTATTGAAGGATTCACATCTACTCCGCTCAGCCATTGGCTTAAGGGCGGATTTATGTTTGATACGACAGCGATTCTTTACACCAACGCTCTTTATCTTCTGTTGATGTTGTTTCCGCTTTGGTTGAAGGAAACCGAAACTTATCATAAGGTATGTAAATGGATTTTTATCATCGTCAATGCGATTACGTTAGCTATCAATCTTGCAGATTCTGTATATTTCCCGTTTACACTTCGTCGTACCACAACTTCTGTATTCCAGGAGTTTGATCATGAAAACAATATAGCAGGAATTATCCTCAACAATACATTTACCCATTGGTATCTTGTCGTTGTCTTCGCCATTGTGGTCTATCTGGCATGGAAACTTTATGTGATGCCTCGTACGGAAGCCAAGGATTATACTACTGTACGGAGTCGATGGATATATACGGGTAAACTTTTTGCCTGTCTTGCCTTTGCCGTCGTCCTTACCATTGGTGGTTGTCGTGGAGGATTACAGTCTGGTGTTCGCCCCATTACGATTAGTAATGCCAATGAGTATGTAGATCGTCCGACAGATTGCGCCATTGTACTGAATACGCCTTTTGCCCTGATTCGTACAATAGGTAAATCAGACTTTGTGGTTCCTGATTACTATCCGTCACTTAAAGCTTCTGCACAAATCTATCAACCTATTCATAAAGAAGAATATCTGAATCCGATGGTAGATGCAGAACCCACAAAATTGCACAAGAAGAATATTGTTATTCTGATCGTTGAAAGTTTTGGACGTGAATATATTGGTGGCTTCAACAAGGATTTCTTTGGTGGTAAATACAAAGGGTATACCCCAAATGTAGATAAGATTATAGAGAAGAGCTTGGTGTATCGTTATTCTTTCTGTAATGGACGAAAGAGTATTGATGGTATGCCTTCTGTGCTTTGTAGTATTCCGCGATTTGGAGAACCTTTTATTCTTACACCAGCATCTATGAATACCTATACCGGTATTCCTGGTCTATTGAGCAAATGGGGCTATCAGACAGCCTTTTTCCATGGTGCGAATAGAGGGTCTATGGGTTTTCTTGCTTTTGCCAACAAGATAGGTTTTCAAAACTATTATGGTCGACAAGACTATGATGAAGATGCCCGTTTTGGTGGTGATAAAGACTTTGACGGCAACTGGGGAATCTGGGATGAACCGTTCATGCAGTATTATTGCACGAAGATGGGAGAAATGAAAGAACCTTTCATGACGGCTATCTTTACCGTATCTAGTCATGATCCGTTCGTTGTTCCCGATAAATATAAGAATGTATATAAAGAAGAGCATCTTCCTATCCAGAAATGTATCCGTTATACTGATATGGCTATTGGTAAGTTCTTCAAGTCTGCAAGTAAACAAAAATGGTTTAAGAATACCATTTTCGTGATTACCAGCGATCATACAAACCAGAGTGATCATGAACAGTATAAGACGGATATTGGTGGCTTCTGTTCTCCTATTATCATCTATGATCCGTCGGGAGAGATTAAGGCTCAACGTGTAGATGGTATTGCTCAACAGATTGATATCATGCCGACATTGCTCAACTATATAGGTTATCCTCATACCTATATGGCTTTTGGTGCTGATTTGCTTCGTACTCCTGCACGGGAAACATGGGCTGTAAACTATCTTAATGGTATCTATCAGTATGTGAAATATGGTTATGTCATGCAGTTTGATGGCAAGAAGACCAAAGCAATGTATAAACTTACTGACCTCCTGATGCAGCATAACCTCGTAGGTAAGGTGCCTGAACAGAAGAAAATGGAAACAGAACTTAAGGCTATGATTTATCAATATATGTATCGTATGGTGAATGATAAGTTGATGCCTACGAAGAAGTGAAGAATATGGGTGAAAGACTGAATTGTATATTCCATAGTGGAAAGAATTCTAAACTGAAATACTATATCGAGTCATTTTGGTCTATTCGGAAACCTCATTGGTTGAAGGTATGGCAATATCGTCATGCCTTATGTTCTTTGGAAAAGCGATTAGACAAGGAGTATATCTTAGAGCGAGTAAACTATTATAATCAACTCACTAAAGATTCCTTTGACAAGAGGGCCTTTGCAGAGAAATCCTTGACGTTGAGAGAACAGCCGATATTACATCCGAAAGTGTATTTCTTGGATTCTTATCGTTATGCAAAGAGTTTCCCTCTTTCCAATCGCTGGTGCCTGTTGGCGGGTGATGTCAATTATGTTCCGGATGTTCCGTCAATTGTCAAGACACGTCCTTTGGGGAAAGATTCTCGTAATTCAGTTCTGATGAAACTTGATAAGGTACGCCACTTTCTTTTCGTATGTGATAAGAAAAAGTGGAGCGAGAAAAAGAATGTGGCCATCTTTCGTGGACTAATTGGTCAGGAAGGGCAGAAAGGAACCTTCAAGCGTAATCGTTATGAGTTTGTCAAACGTTATTTTGGAGATCCGATGGTGGATATAGGTGTTCTCGACAAGCAATGTCCGGAATGGTATTCCCGGAAGATGACGATTGACGAGCATCTTGATTATAAATTTATTATGTCTTTGGAGGGAAATGATGTTGCTAGTAATTTGAAGTGGGTGATGTCATCTAATTCGCTAGCGGTTATGTCCAAGCCCACTTGCGAGAGTTGGTTTATGGAAGGCAAACTGATCCCGAATTATCACTATATCGAGATCAAATCAGATTATTCTGATTTAAAAGAACGATTGACCTATTATATTGATCATCCGGAAGAGGCAGAAGCAATCATCTGTCATGCACACGAATATGTAGATCAGTTTAGAGATCGCAAACGAGAGAACTTGATATCTTATCTAGTTCTGAAGAAATATTTTGATATAACAAATTCATGAAAAAGAGTCTTAGTTTTTTATTATACACCATAGCTTATGGATTTTGGTATCTGATGTCATTGTTACCATTATGGGTATTGTATATCATCTCAGATATACTTTGCTTGTTGGTTGCCGATGTCGTAAGATACCGTTATAAGGTAATCTGGAATAATCTGAAGACATCCTTTCCGGAAAAGACAGATCAAGAACTGAAGAAGATACAAAGAGGCTTCTATCATTATTTCTGTGATTATCTCGTGGAAACTATCAAGTTGATGACGATGAGTCAGGATGAACTCCGCAAGCGTATGACCTTTACGGGTATGGAAGAGTTCAATAAAGCATTGTCCGAAGGGCAGTCATTAGGAGTCTATCTCGGTCATCTAGGCAACTGGGAATGGATTACAGCGATGCCTCTTTGGGCACCGGATGCTTTGTGTTGCCAACTATATCATCCGTTGGAGAACGAATATTTCGACAGACTCTTCAAGTATGTCCGTGAGCGCCAAGGTGCGCTCTGTATTCCGATGCAAGAGTCCTTGCGTAAGATCATACAATTCAGACGTGAGGGGAAACCTCTGGTTGTCGGATATATATCAGATCAGGTACCACTATGGTGGAATATCCACCATTGGCTCGACTTCCTTCATCACGATACCCCAGTGCTTACGGGAGCCGAGAGAATCGTGAAGCATACAGGACAAGCCTTTGTCTATGGTGATGTCACGCGTGTAAAAAGAGGCTATTATAATTGTGAGATGAAGGTAATTCGTAGAGATACTAAGGATATTCCGGATTATGAACTTACCGATATCTATTTCCACGAATTGGAGAAGTCGATACTTCGACAGCCGGAGATTTATCTTTGGAGTCATAACCGATGGAAGAGAACACGCGAAGAATTCAACCGTCATTACTATGTTGATGATAATGGAAAAGTAATCATGCGAAAGAATCTATTATAACTTTATTATGCCATATCATTTGAAAGAAGAAGATCATAAAAAGGTTGTTATTATTATTCCAATATATCAATCCGTATTGAAAGACTATGAGATGTCAGCACTAAAGAATAATCTGAAGGTGTTGGCTAAATATCCGGCAGTCTTTCTGAAACCTAAAGGACTGGATATCACTAATCTTAGGTCACAGTTTCCACAAGTTGGCGAAGTTGTAGTTTCTAATCGTTGGTTGGGTACCAAACGTGGTATTGCAGGATATAATGAGATGATGCTTTCATCCGATTTCTATCATCTATTCTTGGGATATGAATATATGCTTATTTGTCATGTTGATGCATGGGTGTTCCGTGATGAATTAGAGTTTTGGTGCAATTGCAAATATGATCATATAGCTTCTCCTTGGCCCAAACGAGACAGATATACACATTTTCCGTTGAAACAGTATTTGAAATTAAAACTCTTCTTTAAACCGAAGAGAAAGAATATCCACTGTCAGATGTTCGGGCGTGTGGGAAATGGTGGGTTCTCATTACGAAGAGTAAGACCTTTCTACAATGCTTGCTTTAAATAT
The DNA here is from genome assembly GCA_902775075.1 of uncultured Prevotellaceae bacterium. Next base: position 6,574 of record CACYKX010000047.1, read on the forward strand.
AGTGAGGAGATTTCCTATTTCAATTCAAAGTCATGTGATCTCTATAACGAAGACGTATTTTGGTCTTTAATTCCTAAAGAGCTAAAGACTCCAAGTGCTCGTGAAGCCTTGAAATTCGCCTTTGACATTAAACCACAGGTTTGTTCTAAACAGAATAATTATCAACTGCCAATGGCCGTTCACGGATTTCATCAGCCGAAACGCCGCGAGTTCTGGAAACAGTATATTGATTGCTTATCATACTAAGATGAATATAAAGAATACCTTTTTATACCAACTCATAGACTTCTGGAGTCAGAAACTTCGTTATCGAGGTGTCTGTAAGGTGGAATTTGGTGCCCATGTGAAGCATAGAAGTTATTTTGAGGGAAGAAACGTCATAGGAGAGTATACCGTTTTCAAAGGTTCTCTTGGACTTGGTTCCTATCTCGAAAAGAATTGTAATTTATCTGCTCAGATAGGTCGATTTTCTAGTATAGCTCCTCATGTGAGTTGTAATCCTGGAATACATTCTTATAAAGCTCCGTTTGCATCAACGTCACCTTTCTTTTTTGATTCTCATCGCAAAAAAAAGTTGACTTTTGCGTCTGAAGATACCATGAAATTCTTTAGGAGAGTTGATGATGATAACAGTATAGATGTACAGATTGGTAACGACTGTTGGATCGGTGAAGGAGCATTCTTGGTAGGAGGAATTCATATTGGCGATGGAGCCGTAGTGCTCGCGCGTGCGGTTGTAACGCATGATGTAGAACCTTATGCTATTGTTGGAGGTGTTCCGGCTCGTGTTATCGGTTATCGATACGATCAGGAAACCATCAAATTCCTGTTACATCGAAAATGGTGGGACGAATCAGAAGATTGGCTTCGTGAAAACTGGAAATTATTGACAGATATAGAAGCGCTTAAGACTTCTTCTACTCAGAATATTGATAAACAATAAAGATTAGAAAATTGAAAACAGATTATATTATAGGATATGATGCCAAGCGTATTGTTCGAAATCGAACAGGACTGGGCAGTTATGGACGAAACCTAGTCAATGCCTTGACACAGGTAGAACATCCCAAGGAGATGCTTCTGTATACACCGGATTCCGGATATGATGATTTGAGTCGTCAGATGAAACTTTCAGATGGTGTCCGCTTTGTATATCCTGAGCATATTAATTTCCGTATTCAGAAAGATATGTGGCGCAATAAAGGTATCGTCAAAGACCTGAAACGCGATCATGTGGATGTCTTTCATGGACTTTCCGGTGAACTGCCTAAAGGATTGAAGAAGGAAGGTATCAGAGGACTTGTTACCATCCATGACCTTATCTTCCTGCGTCATCCTGAGTTTTACCATTGGATAGATGTTCAGATCTATCGTCGTAAGTTTCTGCGTACATTAAAAGAGGCTACAAGAATTATAGCGATTAGTGAATGCACAAAACGGGATATTTTATATTATGGAAATTTCCCAGAAGACAAAATTGATGTTGTTTATCAAGGTTGTAGTAATCGTTTTAGAACTTCGGTGGAAGAGGAGATCTTAAAGCGTGTAAAAGAAAAGTATGCATTACCAGATAGATATATACTTAATGTTGGTTCTATAGAGGCCCGTAAGAACGTTCTTTTGGCTGTTAAGGCACTCTGTAAACTTCCTGAAGATATATCCATCGTTATTGTAGGAAAGCATACTAAGTATACAGATCAGGTGATGGAATATGCAAAGAAGCATCAGTTGACTTCGCGTGTACATATCCTTCACGGAGTTTCCAACGAAGATTTACCGGCCATTTATCATCTAGCAGAAGTCTTTGTATATCCATCTCGTTATGAAGGCTTTGGTATTCCGATCATAGAGGCTATCCAGTCTGGATTGCCTGTCGTGGCATGTACAGGCAGTTGTCTAGAAGAGGCTGGAGGTCCTGATAGCTTATATGTCGACCCAGATGATGAGAAAGCTATGGCTGATGCTATCCAAAAAGCATCAGAAGAGAAAGAAATACGTGTCAGAAAAAGTCAGGAATACATTCAACGATTTGAGAATAGTAATCTAGCAAATCAGATGATGGAGGAGTACGATAAAACAATGAATGACGAGTAGGAGGATATATTATTTCCTTCATAATCGAAGTTCTGCTGTTGGATGTATTTATGTGCGTTCGATGTACCACGGCCGTGGTACAAGTGTGCGACGGTCGTGGTATAGTTGTGCGACGGCCGTCGCACACTTGTGCGTCGAACGTCATACATGAAATAATACCAGAAAAGATCAAATCATTTATTAGTTAACATTATCTATGTCGTTATGAGATAACCGAGCATAGTCTTTAGTATAGAGTTCATAGCACAATTTGAACCATACGATACTTACAGGGAGAGCACGTAAGGCGTATGGTTGGATGAGTCCCTTTCTCACAATTCTAGGTAATATATCACTATTGCCCATCCCCGCGATGATAAACGCGAGTACCATCAAGGCAAGGTCCCATCTGCTACGTTTCCAGGGAGATACTGTATACCAGATGCATATTCCAGTCATCGCAATGATATATCCGCTCGACTCACTACCTGTACTGAAAAGTATGGTGAACATGAGGGTGGAAGCAAGTATCGTTTCACGGAAGGAGAGATTCTTGATTTGTTTGAATCTTAAGTAAGGCAACAAGAACATTACCATTCCAGGAATAACAAGCCATAGGTCGGAATAGGAATCGTTGCCGCTGATTCTACGTGCCATGCCTAGTAGAGATACATTCTGATAGATGGAGTCTGTATTCAGCCCATTCTTATTGACCAAACTTGGTAGCCAGTCTTGATATTGTTGGATAACATATTCCGGACTACTGATAAGCATTGGTAAGACGAATAATATAGAAGTCCAAAATACCAATGAGAGAATAAATCTACCCTTATGTTTCGAGAAGAAAAAGAAGGCTAGTCCCATGACTCCATAGATCTTGGTCATGGTACCCAATACAATGAACAAGGCGGCCCATCCGTCTTTCTCTTTTTCGATCAGAAAGAATGAAGAAACGATGATTGCCGCAATAGCCACGTTGAACTGCTGCATGAAGAGCGCATCTAAAAGAATAGGTGCGCAAAACCAATAGATAAAGTTTTTCTGATGATCGGTTAAGGTTGATTTCCAGATAACCCAATAAAACCACATGGACAGAAAAACAAGCCAGAATAAGAGACCTGCCCATTCGGGGAGTAAAGCAAATGGGGCAACAACCATTGAGAATATAGGACCATAATAGTTGTAATCAAAATATTCTTTAGGATATGCCGCATAAAGAGATGTACCATTGATGGTGTGCCAGAATACACCTCGGAAAACCTTAAAGTTGTTGTCTTTGGATAGTTTCAGCATACCGATAAGGGCAAGAATGATCCAAAGGAATAAGGTGGTTTTCCTTTCTTTGAATATGGGACGCATACAGAACATATTAATCTTCTGATATGCGATATTGAGTTTTTCTCTCATTATAAATTGAAAAATATATTATTTCTGACTATGCTTTTTGGTGAAACTCTCCTTGATGACATAAACGGGACGGTTCTTCGATTCGATAAAAATCTTACCAAGATATTCTCCCATTACTCCTAAAGCAATAAGTTGTACACCACTCAAGAATAGAATTGTTGTCATCAGGGTTGGATATCCAGCCACAGGGTCTCCATAGATCCATGTATGTATTAATGTGTATGTCATGAAGATGAAAGCCAATATAGAGACGAGGATTCCTAGGTATGCTGCCCATTTTAGTGGGGCTACGCTGAAACTCGTGATACCATCAACGGCAAGATGCATCAGAGAACGATAGCTCATGTGACTCTCACCGGCTATGCGAGGTTGTGTTTCAAATTCCACATAGGTTTTGTTGAATCCTATCCAAGCATACATACCCTTGGTATATCTTTCCGATTCCCTTAGTCTTTTAAGTTCCTCGATACACTTTCTGTCTAAGAGTCTGAAGTCTCCGACGTTAGGAAGAATATCATATCTGGCAGATTTCTGTAACAGTTTATAGAAGAGTAACGAACAGTTTCTCCTTATCCACGACTCTTTACCTCGAGACAGTCTCTTGCCATATACATCATCAAATCCATCTTCCCATTTCTCCAGCATCTTAGGAATTGCCGATACAGGATGCTGTAGGTCGGCATCCATGATAATGATGCAGTCGCCGCTGGCATAATCGAATCCTGCCAAAAGAGCATTCTCCTTACCGAAATTGCGAGAAAGGTCGATGAACGAAATCCTTGGGTCTTCCTGATGCAGCTGGTGTATCAGTTCCATAGTTTTGTCAGAACTTCCATCATTGATCAATAGAATCTCCCAATCATATTGTTGATGTTGCTCAGTCAACTCTTTTAATACACCGTATAATGCCGATAACGAAGCTTCTTCGTTATAGCATGGAATGACAAGTGAAACCAATTTTTTATCCATCATCGTTTTAAGGTTTTTTCTTGAAGGCAAAGAATCTTTGTCCTAGATAGTTGAGGATAGTAAAGAATCCGCTACCTGCAAGCATAGCGATGTTTTCGAGGAATGCCTTGCTGAAAGCAAAGTCTAATAGCAACAGGCACCATCTTACTATTGGTCGGGCTATGCTAAAAGCAATGAAATAACAGATAGCGATATTCACGACAAATCGAATAAACGAATAGCCGTCATCTTCTTTATATTTAAATGTGAAGTTTTTATTCAGAAAATAGCTGATGATGCTGGCGATAACATAGTCTAGTGCTGTAGATAGCCAATAACCGAAATGAAATAAGTTGTAGCATGAAAACATGATAGCCAGTCCGATAATAGTATTGATAACACCTACTATTATGAATTTCAAAAAAGATTGGTCTTTAAATAAAAATATAATCTTGGAGATCATCTGGTTTTTTCTTTTCGGTTGTATGCTTCTTATCGTTTTGCAAAGATAACGTTTTTATTACGAAATGTCGATAAAAAGAGTAAATTCTTTATATTACAATGTATGATCTTGGATTTTTTTGTACTTTTGCCTCCGAATTTAAATTTCGACGAAAGAAAATGATACTATTAAGTTTTGATACAGAAGAGTTTGAGGTACCCCGTGAACATGGTGTAGAGATTTCCCTAGAAGAAGGGATGAAGGTTTCTGTGTATGGTACGAATAAAATCTTGGATGTCTTGAAGCAGAATCAAGTACATGCCACATTCTTTTGTACGGGTAACTTTGCAGAGAATGCTCCTGAGGTTATCGAACGTATCAAGCGAGAAGGTCATGAGGTAGCCTGTCATGGTGTAGACCATTGGATTCCAAGAGTAGATGATGTCTATCGTTCTAAAGAGATTGTAGAACGCGTGAGTGGGGTGAAGACTTATGGCTATCGACAGCCCCGAATGTTTCCGGTATCTGATGAGGATATCGAGAAGGCTGGTTATCTGTATAATTCTTCGTTGAATCCTGCTTTTATCCCAGGAAGATATATGCATCTCAACACGCCCCGTACTTGGTTTATGCGTGGTGGGGTTGTGGAAATTCCTGCGTCTGTCACCCCATATTTTCGTATTCCTTTATTCTGGTTGGCTCTGCACAATTTCCCAGAAAGACTTTACCATTGGTTCGTAAATCGTGTGCTCCGTCATGATGGATATTTCGTCACTTATTTCCATCCATGGGAATTCTATCAGTTGAAAGAGCACCCAGAATATAAGATTCCGCTTATCATCAAGAACCATAGCGGAAATGAGATGGTCAACCGTCTTGACCGCTTAGTGAAGATGTTGAAAAGTAGAAATCAAGAATTTGTGACGTTCTCGGAGTTTGTTAAGCGCCGGATATCCAAATAAAATGGATATTGGGCGTTTACCTTACAGCGATGTCGTCATACAATTTCTGAAGGTATGCTTCACCCTTCTGTACTAGTTTCTTACTTTCCCTTTTACTAACAACAACCTTTTTATTCTTATTGTTGAATATCAGATAATTACCATTCTGGTTCATTCCCCAAGCATCAGGAACAGTAAAGAATGCAAAATGCGGAACTTGTGGGGACAACATGTTCTTGCTGAATTTCATGTCATGATGTGCGATACCCATCTGTCCTAGAAGAGTTGCCGCTATATCCTGTTGCGATCCGTATGTCTTAATCTGTTTAGGGGCTTTGATAGCGCCACCTAACCAAACCATTGGTATTTGATATCTGCTGATGCTGAAATTGTCGATATTTTCCGGGAAGCATCCGAGATGGTCTGGGATAAGAATTACGAGAGATCTGTTCCATCTGTCACTTCCTTTAAGTTTGTTGATGAACTTCCCGATGCAACTGTCGGTATAGTTGAAAGCGTTCAAAACCTTATCGTTAAGTTTGTGATAAGGTACATCGAAAGGTTCGTGCGAACTACTTGTCTGTATCACCCAAAGACGTGGTTTCTTGTCTTTCGCCTTTAGATTCTGTTGTACGCGTTGAAATAAAAAATGATCGGGTACACCCCATTTGCAAATCTGTTCGTTTATTGGGAAACTGGTATTACTGGTGATATCTGTAAAATCCATGCTAACCATATAGGAACGCATATTGGTGAAGTCTGCGTCTCCACCATAGAAATATCTCAGATTGTATCCTCGTTGTGACAACTTTTTACCGATGGAAGGCAGTTTGTTAGTCTTCTTGGGATATTTCATCAAACTCATCGTTGGTTGAGCCGGATAACCACTCAGAATAGCCAATGTACCACGATCCGTTCGGAAACTGTTCGCGTACATGTTTTCAAAGTAAACACCCTCATGGCATAATGCTTTGAGATGAGGCGTGACGCCTGTTTTCATCACAGCATCAGAAAAGCTTTCTAATATAATAATGTATATATCTGGGCGTTTCTCCTTGAGCAACATCTCGGTATCCTTATCGCTGGTACTTATCATTCCACTAACAATCTCCCCGGCTTTTTTGTCGTCCATGAAACGATACTGGTTAGCAAAGTCGTTGTCTTTGGTGATGCTCTCCAGTAAACTGAATGTTGGATTCACGGCAGCATGGTTCAATTTCATTTCATTACTGAAATATGCACTTCCTGTATTCTGGGTGGAAGCGGTAATTCCACCACGTATAGGGATGAAGAGAAATGCTGTCATCACGGTTAATATAATAGTGGTGGTGATGGCAATCTTCTTGCTGCTGATGGCCGGAATGTCGAGAAGTTTGTGAACACGTTGTAGAATGTTGCTCGTAACATAAATCATACCGATGGTAGCGATGATACCAGCAATTGTGACGCCGATACTTACACTCGCTATGGCGTCTATAGGGGATGACAAGAAATAGAATACAGGAGTAGAATCTAGAGGAAATCCCCAGAATTTATAGAGAATGATATTCAGAAAGAAAGTTACGATGATGATCGTAGAGGCTAGAATATTGTATATTCGTCTGATGTGATGGGTGGTATTTCCTTCCTTCCAAACCTCTGCGATAAGTAGTAATGCGGGAATGATCATAAGATAACCGGCCATCGTAAAATCCATCGATAGTCCGTGATAGGGGACGCGTAGCCAGTCTAATTTACTGGCAATATTATGGCAATAAATAGCCATAAAGAAAGGTTTCTGTATTACGTAAAGTGTTACGAAAGTCAGATATGTAATGATGAATTTTAAAATCTGTATTCTGATGAAATGTCTACGAATTATACCCATAATGTTGAACAGTTGTTCTATACGCCCGCAAAGTTAGTTATTCTTATTAAGAAAAACGAATAATTTCTTGGGTTTATAATTCGTGCTCAGATATTTGTCAAAATCTTCTTTTACGTGAGTCTCTATATATTAGGAAATTAGATAATTTAACTGTTAATAAAATTGAATATTAGCACTTGAAAATGGTATTCTTGCAATCTTTAAAATTTCTAAAATGTAGCATCTGAAGTATACAACTAATTGATATTTTTACTAACTTTGCTTTCGTATAAAATGGTAAACTTGGTAACCCTAAGTATTACAAAAGTTTCCCAAAACGGAAAACTTTTTTAATTTTAAGATGACAAAACTTATCCAAAAATAATATTAAACTGCTCGATATGGAAATGAAAGACTTCGCAATCACGAAACGAGATGGCTCAAAAGAGCGCTTTTCTTTAGACAAAATAATGAATGCTATTATCAAGGCATTTGAGTCTGTTAAGGAACCTGCTAATCTTGGTATTATCTCTAAGATAATCAGCAACTTAGACCTCTGCGACGGTATCAAGGTAGAGGATATCCAGAACCAGGTAGAGACGGCCTTGATGAAGGAAGGTTATTATAAGGTTGCAAAGAGTTTCATTATTTATCGTCAGCAGCATTCAGAGGATCGTGATACGATCGAGAAAATGAAATTTTTGTCAGACTACATGGAAGCTGACAATGCCGCAACGGGTTCAAAGTTTGACGCAAATGCAAATGTTGAGCATAAAAATATAGCAACTTTGATCGGAGAATTGCCAAAGGCAGGTTTCATCCGTTTGAATCGTCGTCTACTTACCGATCGTATTAAGAAGATGTATGGTAAGGATTTGGCAGACGAATATATCGAATGTCTAACACACCATTTTATATATAAGAACGATGAAACAAATTTAGCCAACTATTGCGCCTCTATTACCATGTATCCATGGTTGATAGGAGGTACGACAAGTATTGGCGGAAATTCTACGGCTCCAACCAACCTTAAATCATTCTGTGGTGGTTTTATCAATATGGTGTTTATGGTAAGTAGTATGCTTGCCGGTGCATGTGCCACCCCAGAGTTCTTGATGTATATGAATTATTTCATTGAGTTGGAATATGGCAAGGATTATTGGAAACACCCGGATGAAGTCGTTGACATGAGCTTGAAGAAGCGTACCATCGACAAGGTCATCACAGATTGTTTCGAACAGATTGTCTATTCTTTGAACCAACCGACAGGAGCTCGTAACTATCAGGCTGTATTCTGGAATATCAGCTACTATGATCGCTACTATTTTGATTCTCTTTTCGGTAACTTTTATTTCCCTGATGGTTCACAACCAGATTGGGATGGTTTGAACTGGTTGCAGAAGCGCTTTATGGTATGGTTTAATGAGGAGCGTACCAAGACGGTTCTCACCTTCCCTGTAGAAACTATGGCGATGCTTACGGAGAATGGTGATTGTAAGGATAAGGAATGGGGCGATTTTGCTGCGAAAATGTATTCTGAAGGCCACAGTTTCTTTACCTATCTGAGTGATAATGCAGATTCGCTGTCTAGTTGTTGTCGTCTACGCAATGAAATTCAGGATAATGGATTTAGTTATACACTTGGTGCCGGTGGTGTGAGCACAGGTTCCAAGAGTGTACTTACCATCAATTTGAATCGTTGTGTACAATATGCTGTGAACCATCAACAGGATTATAAGGAATATCTCGCTCATGTCATAGATCTCTGTCATAAGGTACAGTTAGCTTACAATGAGAACTTGAAGGCTCTCCAAGCTCATGGTATGTTACCATTGTTCGATGCAGGTTATATCAATATTAATCGCCAGTATCTCACCATAGGTATCAATGGTCTTGTTGAGGCTGCCGAGTTTATGGGACTTACGATAACTCCTAATGATGA
>CACYKX010000048.1 GCA_902775075.1 uncultured Prevotellaceae bacterium
CACACCGACTCCAACTACACTTTTGCCTGGGAGCCATTCGGACAAAAGACCGACACCATCGAGACTCGCGCAATGATGGGTTCGTCAACACTCTACACAGTCGAAGTAGAGCATAAGGAACACCTTATTACTTGTGCGGCTCGTGACTCGGTGCGTGTGAACATCAATCACCAGCCACTGCCGAACTTCGACCCGGGAATTTATCCTCTTGAAGGCTGCGAGCCCTACACCATTCATTTTGAGAACACTTCGCAGTATGGCGACAACTTCCTCTGGGATTTCGGCGACGGACAGACATCAACAGCTGAAAGTCCAACCCACACCTATGGAACAGGACAATACAACTTACGCTACATCGTCTCGAGTCAATATGGATGCCAAGACTCACTCGTATACGAAGACCTGATTACAGTATACTCAAGTCCTGTGGCCCAGTTCTCGTGGGAGCCTATGAACCCGACAGTGATGCACCCGTCTGTGCAATTCCAAAACCTCACCGTACCGCAATCGGACAACAACCGCTACTATTGGGAAATCCAGTATGACAGAGACAACAACATCTCGTATCACACCCTGACTGATGTCAACCCCGTCTTCGATTGGTCTACCGATGGCGAAGACATATCAGGCAACTATATTGCACGCCTTATAGCTATGACCCAGAATATGGGTCCCAGCGGACGAGTTGTGGAATGTCGCGACACTATCGAGAACAGCATATTGCTTGTCAACGACTTCCTGCAGTTCCCCAACGCCATCACTCCCAACGGTGACGGCATCAACGACAAGTTTATCATCCGTAACCTTATCGAAGGCCTTGGCTATCCCAACAACTCGCTGGCTGTATACGACCGCTGGGGCAAACAAGTATTCTACAAAGAAAACATATCGAAGGAGGAAGACTTCTGGGATCCTGCAACAGGCAACATCCCTGCAGGCACATACTTCTGGCGCTTCACAGGAAAGGGCTACCTTGGTGACATACAACGCAACGGAGTAGTAGAAATCATCAAATAATCCAAATCACTAATATAAACTAAAAAAGCTCGCTTAAACAGCGAGCTTTCTAGTTTTATATAAAGCAAACCAAGCTTACCTAATCAGAGTTATTGTACCTTTCTTGTGTTGCAGGCCCTTGTTCGCATCGTTCAATTCGATAATGTACACATACGTGCCCATAGGCTGCTTATAGCCGTTGTAGGTGCCGTCCCAGCCACGCGAGACATCCTTGCTGTGGTATACCAGACGACCGCTGCGCGAATAGATGAAGATTTCATACGAAAGCAGACTGGCATCCGTATTAGGCTTGACTTTGAACTGACGCACTTCGTCATTTACCGGGTCATCGGGCGAGAAAGCATTGGGAATCCATATCACCAATTCTTGGTCTGCAATTTTGCGGGGTTCTATCGGTCGCTGAGGAACCGTTTCCCTGTTGTTCTCAACCACATCGGCATTCACCTCGGTGAGACCGGTGCTTTCCTGAGTTGATACTCCCGTCTCCTTAGATGTTGCCGAACTGTTATTCGACTTTACAGACTCAAGAGTCTTAACCTCTGTTCCTTGAGCAAAGCTGGAAGCATATTCGACAGGCATAACAGCCTCCACCTGACTTTCAGATGCAATAGAAGGCGTCTTTGCGTCTTTAACCAGAGGCCTGTCTACGCTAGCCACAGTTTTCACATCTTCTATTGTTGCCACTTCAGATCTAACAGTTACTGTCCGCTCAACTCTCTGCTGGGCAACGGTCTTTGTTTGGGTTACATCGCCATCGCCATTGCTTCTGTTCACAGCAAACAACAGGGCAATCGACGCCACCACAGCAGTCGAAGTAACCAAAGCAATACGGCGACGACGAACAGTCGACACGCGGTTGTTCATTGTCTCCATAATAGACTGCCAGACTTTCTCGTCGGGCTGTTTCTCGTAGTTCTCGAATTTATCCTTTAACGTACTCATATCTGATATAACTTTAATTCAAACATAAATGGTTTTTAAAAAAAGCCTTTCAATTTCTCCGCCAGCATCCGTTTGGCTCTTACAAGTGCGCCACGCACCGTCGACTCCTTTATCTTCAACATTTCAGAGACTTCTCTGATACTGTAGCCTTCCACTTCACACAAGTTCAGAACCGACCTAAATGAGCCCGGGAGCTCCTGCATAGCCTTCATCACTATCTCGGCGTCAATCTTGGCATAAATGTCTTCACTCGTCGCATATCTTGCGTCTTCCGTATAAAGCTCATTCAACTCCATAGGCTTTTCGCTGCGCACATAGTTTATGGCAGTATAGATCATTATTCTTTTAATCCACGCTCCAAGAGCTTTGGCGTCACGAATTTTGCTTAGATTTTCAAAAACCTTGATGAAACCGTCGTGCAGAACATCCTCGGCTGCTGCAGATGAATGGGTGTATCGCAGGCACACTCCATACATCTTGGGCGCGAAGCGTTCGTAGAGCTGCCTACACGCCTTCTCATCCCTTTTAATACAAGCTTTTATAAGATGTTCTTCGTCCGATTTCATTACCCTATAGTCACACTAAGCGGCCTTTTCGCTGCAAAAAGAAGTGTTAAAAAATGTTAACCACGTATAAAACCTTGTCATCCCGCACCTTAAACTTGACATTATATCCAGAAAAAGACAATCCATACTCACGTTCTTCATCGTGCTGATAAGACGGACGAGGGTCGTGAGCCAAGACATCAAGCAAGGGCTCACGCAATTCCTCCCCTACCCTGCCAAGTAAGGAAGGTTCGCATACAACCTCGAGAAGACAGTCGGCTGCCACAGGAGCGAAACCGCTCCGCGCGTCGGGATGGGCATCGGTATAGGGCAGATAAGGCTTTATATCATATATCGGCGTTCCATCCATAAGGTCGGCACCAGTCACATAAAGTACCGGTCCGTTTTCGGTATGTCGTTCAACTCGGACAAGTCTGACTGACGACAGAGCCAAGCCATTAGGCCTGAACGAGGAGCGTGTAGCAAAGACTCCCATACGCTGATTACCACCCAAGCGCGGCGGACGGACCGTTGGCGACCATCCCTGGCGTTCATTCGCCGAGAATCGCCAAACAAGCCACAGATAGTCGAAATCGTCAATTCCTCGCAATGCGTCAACATTTCTATATTCCGGTTCAAAAACAATCCTCGACACAATATTGTCAACGATATTGCTTTGGCGCGGAATGCCAAACTTCTGCGGAAAGGCTCCGTAAAGTCTTGCTATAGCACTGATAGTCACTTCTTCCATTGCTTCTTCTCCCATAAATCGTTCAACCAGAAAGACAGGTCTGCCGACAGCATTCCGATACCCGCACCGGCAAGCACATCACCAGCCCAATGACGATCGTTATATATCCGCATAAAACCCGTCAGGAGAGCCACAGCGTAGCCAGCGACAGGAATCCATACCGAGGTCTTGCCATACTCGAGACGCAGCAGCTCCGCTCCCGAGAAAGCAAATGCCGTGTGTCCGGACGGAAAACTGGTAGACGAGCTGCGATCAGGCCGCATTTCAAGGTTTAAATGCTTTATTGAATGCGTTACAACAGTGGTCAAGGCAATAGTTGAGGCCGTGCGACGCAGCAATGACCACCTTTCGTCACGCGATGGAACGCCGGCCAGGTTAAGCAAAACAACAGCCGAATATGGCGCATACTGAACAATATTGTCGAAATGCATTGCTCTATGGTCAAAGGCGTTGCGACGCCACATCTGCACTTCTTCGCGTATGAGGATATTCTGACGTTGCATAGGTTCCAAAAACAAAGGTGTGGTGCCAGCGGCAATGGTTAGCCCTGTCAAGGTTATCGGCAATGGCTTTTGCCATAACAAGCCGCTTGTCGGCTTAGGGGCAAAAGAGATACTGTCGCGTTGCGACCAAGCCTGAGGCAATGACACACTCCAGACACACAGAAAGCACAATATGAACTCCTTAGCTTTCAACTATCAGTCTTCCGTTTTTATAAACCGGCACCAGCGGACAAGTGTCTGCCTCGAATGCCCATCTAATATCTCGCTCATATCCAAGCCGCATCAGCCTGTGGACGTGTGTAGCCTTTCGACAATAGCCATACAGATCACCTTTTGCACTCTGCCACAAATCCAAAGCCATCATCGCTGCATCGTTCACCAGTTCCACTTTATGGTTAACATCTTGAATACGTTCTGCCAACGCTCCGGCGAAAAGGGTATCCTCCAGCGAAGGGTCGCCTTTCCATCCCGAGCATAGTACTACCGTATCATTGCATTCATCCACAAGTCTTTGCGCTAACGCTGAAAGATTTGCAAAAGCCCCCACATATAGTCTCGTTGACTCTGCAGCACGCAGGATAGACACCGTACCATTTGTCGTAGAATATGCCAAACGGCTGCCTGTGAGGTCCATAGACAGATACTCTGTAGGCGAATTGCCGCACTTGGCTCCGTTTACCTTCTCGCCTCCACGCTCCGCGGCCAGGGTATACCCCAAAGAGTCATAATCCCGAAGCTTCTCCAACGAGTCGAGCGGCACAATCTCAGACGCTCCCGACTTGAAAGCAGCACAAATAGCAGATGTGGCCCTCAAGACATCAACGGCAACCGTTGTGTGGTCCTCTTTCAACAATCTACCATCATAAAGCGCTGGCGACAAGACTACTTCAAACTTCATATAATGACTTTTAGACTCTGTTTGCAAATCAAAACCTACTCGTTAGAATAAAAAAAAGAAACGGCAACCTATAAGCCGGGTTCTGTAACCGCCAAGACGGTTCTCTATCATTAATCTAAGACAACCGTCGCCGGCTGCCTTTATCAACCTACCCCCCGACAACGGACGAGTCAACCCTTAACTGTCGGTATATTTGGTCTTTCAGCCCATAAGGTTTACCACCAAGTGCATCGCTGCACCCGTCGTGAGCTCTTGCCTCGCGTTTTCACCCTTACTACACAAGAGGCTTTTGGCCTCGAATATAGCGGTATATTTTCTGCGGCACTGTCTGTAACACGCCCTTTGCAGGAACGTGTCCCTTCCCGTTAGGAAGTATGGCGACTCTTTGCTGCCCGGACTTTCCTCTCGCAGATTGCTCTGCCAGCGATAGAGCGGTTGCCGTTTCAAATTGCAAAATTACACATTTTTTCACACTTGTCGAAAAAAAACTTTTTCACCGCCTTGAGTGTACCATAATGGTTTCCAAATGGGCCAAAACCCCCAAAACGTCCCAAACAAGGCAAAAAGCCACCTAAAAGCATAAAACACAAACAATTACACAACCATTTCAAAAAAAAGTTTGAAAAAGTGCAGAAAGACCAAATTTTATCCATCTCTAAGTAGCTGATTCTATGGACCAAATTCTTACCAAAGTTTACTCAAATTCCTATCAAAGTTTAGTCAAATTTCAGTTCAGTAAACTTTGATAGGAATCAGATAGTTTTTTGATAAAAAAGAACTACGATTTCGCTATGTACTCAACTTCAAAAAAAGCTATTTTTAAATCTTTTTCCGAGCAATTGCATTTTTATTCGTATCTTTGCAATTTGTAATTTATAAATACATACCATTGGGCAACAGTCCATAAATATGCATAGAAAATTAATAAACAGCTAAATACAATAGCATTATGACTATAAAACATACGCTAAAAACCATCTTGATAATTTGCGGATTGAGTATAGTTGCCGCCTGTAAGTCGTCTGCACCCACGTTAGACCCTATCTTAATGCTGAACTACTGCAAGGAACCAACGACAGCAACACTCGAGAACCTCTCAAAAAACTATGGCTCGTTCATAAACAAAAGCCGCAAGAAGGGCGTTAAACAGCCTGGTATTTACAGCGACTATGCTGTGACACTCGTCCAGCTCGGTAAACGTGCTGAGGCCAACAGTTGGTTCAACAAAGAGATGGAAGCTTTTCCCGCCTCTAGGACATATGTCGCCCAGCTGAAACGGATGCTCCTACCCGAATATGTCAACAACAACAGCATCAATGTCAATGAGGCTTCGATTGAAGACAACTCTGAACAGGATGCATCAACAAAAGTCAAGACCGACGGAAACAAAGCGTCGAGCAAAAAACAAGGCAATAGCAAGAGTGCCAACAATAAAAAGAAAAGCAGATAACATCAATACAACCCGACAATGAAACGTCTGACATTTATTATATCTTTGCTCGCAACCGTATTGCTTGGTGCCTGCAAAAGCGAAAAGAAGATTAATTCGTATAGTGACATCTATGCCGAAAGACCTACAGTCATTTACATTGCCCCTATCAACGACAAGGCTGAGCGCAAGGTGGAGAAATACCCGACCGATATTGAATACAACAATGAGATCAACACAGCCAAGGCCTATCTTTTCCAAACCATCTATGAGCCGCTGCAAAACATTGGCTACTACGTAATCGGCCCTGCGGCATCGCAGCAGATTGCAGAGAACAATGAGATGACCCCTAAGCAACTGCGTAATGGCGACATCAAGGTATACAACAAGAATTATGGCATCGATGCCGTGCTCGTTGTCACCCTGCACAAATGGAAAGACGACAACAACAAGAAAATTGCTTATCTTGAATATCAACTTCGTTCAACAAAGACCAACATCGACCTGTTACACACTTGGGTAATGGCGGTGAAACAGGTGCCTACAAACCTTAAAGGCGACCCCATAAAAATGAGCAACGACACCAAGTTTGCCAATCGGTTCGGCTTTGACAACGGAACTGCCCAGCGTTGCTTCCTCGTCGAGATGGTGAACGACTACGTTTTGCGCAACCTTCCGACCAGCAGTCTCAGGCGCCAGTTTGAGAAGGACCTATACAAGTCGGCCAACCCCAACTACATAAAATTCACGTGGCTTGACGGCGGTGCAGACGTTCAGGAATGCTCTGCTGAAGAGTATGAATCCAACGCCTTCCTTTGATTATTAAATATCACGATACAACATATCCACAAAAATGAAGAAGTTTTTTCTTATCGCGCTGCTGTCCCTAATGGCGGGTAGCGCATTGGCAGTACCTGCATATCCAAAAGTCATTAGTTTCAAACAACCCGACCGCGACATTACGGTTTCCATCTACTTGAAAGGCGACGAGCGAGTCCATTGGGCCGAAACAGCCGACGGATACAGCCTGCTCCATAGCGACGACGGCAGCCTGGTATATGCCACGCAGAACGAAAAGGGTGATATGATAGCAACAGACCTTATCGCGACCGAGATCGAACAACGCAGCACAAAGGTTATAGACTTTCTGAAAGACACCCCTAAGCACCTGCATTTCAGCAAAGCACAGGTCAAAGAAATGCTGAAAATATGGGAGCAGGTAGAAAATGCCAAGAGCGGTCCGAAAACGATGAGCGACGTTTTAGGTGAAAAGAGATTTCTTGTCATTCTGTTCGGTTTCAGCGACAAGAGTATGACTCACACTCGTATGGAGTTTAAAAACCTCTTTAACCAAGTCAACTATACCACAGAAGGGAGAACCGGCAGTGTTCACGACTACTACTACGACGTCAGCGGTGGGCTTTTCTCGCTCAAAGTTGATGTTGTGGGACCCTACACCGGTGTTCACAACACCGCCCATTACGGCAATAGCGATTATGGATACCAAGACTTTGCTCACGAGGCTGTGGATTCGGCAGCAAAAGACGTAGACTTCTCCAAATATGACAACGACAACGATGGTTACATTGACGGTCTGCACATCATCTTTGCCGGTCACGGTGAAGAGGCTGGTGGCGGAGTAAACTGCATCTGGTCGCACAAATGGAACATCTTTGACGCGCCAACCTACGACAATACTGTCATTGATGTCTACTCCTGCTCACCAGAGTGTGGCGGAGCCTCTGGCTCCTCTATTACCAACATTGGCGTTATCTGCCACGAATTAGGACACGTCTTTGGTGCGCCCGACTACTACGACACCGACTACGAATCCAGTGGCGGAGAGTTTCCTGGACTTGGACAATGGGACATTATGTCAAGTGGCAGTTGGAACCGCGGAGGCATAACCCCTGCGCAACACAATCCTTATACTAAGATTTATATTTATCACTGGGCTACCTGCGACACCATTGACAGTACGCCGAGAACGGTGGTTATGAGCCCTGTAGATTACACAAACGGCGATTTCCATCGCGTAAACACTTCCACACCTGGCGATTTCTTCCTAATCGAGAACAGACAACAAATCAAATGGGACAAGAACACTCCGGGTCACGGTATGCTGGTGTACCACGTACACCCCAACGCACACGGGGCAAGTGTATCCAACTACAAGCATCCTCAACAAATCTACATTTTGGCAAAGACAAACCCCTTAGACACATTTCCAACTTCAACACCATCAAGTTACGGCGATGTCAATTCCAACACAGCACCTTTCCCCGGTGCCATTTATAGTATACGACGCGATTCACTGACCGACAACTCTTTACCTTGGTTTCGTCCCTGGTCCAAGCAGCGTAACTATATACCGTTCTACCATATTTCAGAGAACAGCACCTCCAAGAAAGTCTTTTTCACCGTCCAGGATATTTCGCCCATACCAACAGACCCTACAACCGAGGGTATTGATCAGCAATCCATTGCCGTAAGATGGACTCCCTTTGGCGGCTATAACACTATGGTAGTGGTCAATCCTGACGCAAATATTTTTGGGACACCTACGGGTAGACACAACGCAGGCGACTCCATTGAAGGAGGTGGCATTGTAGTATACAAGGGCAATCAGTTCAACTGCATTGTGCCTGGCCTTGTCAGCAACCGCCAATACTATTTCCGCCTATACACCTGCATAAACGACACGACCTACTCGGATGGCGTTGATGTTCAGGGCCGTACTCTTAACTGCGACAATAGCGAGTGGCAGACTGAGAATTTTGAGTCGGCACAATTCTCAGAATTACCCGATTGCTGGACCGGCGATTGGGCTGTCGACAGCCTTTTAGGGCAACAAGCTCTTGCAAGCAACACCGTTACAGGTGATGCATACACTTGGAGCACAGTATATAGTCGTCCAATAGTTTTCGACACAACACATAATGCCGTATTGCATTTCAAAGTGCATTTTGACGAAATGTGCAACGAGCAAACCATCTTGAAAATTGAATATCGCAGCAACGCTTATGCAGACTGGGAGACAATCGACAGCACATCCTGGAGCTTTGGAATGGCCACTTGGCAAGACATTCACTTGCAGTTGCTCAACGCAGGCATTAACAGCAGAGTACGCTTCTCGGCATATATTAACAGCACACAAAAGGTATTCATAGACGATATTGAAATAGACAAAGGCTCGTTGATTTATTCATCATCTGATGCCAACGGTGACATTATACCTCGAGGTTATTCCGTACTCGGTGAGAATGACACAATTGAATACATTATGACCCCTCTTGCCGGCTACAAACTCAGATCGCTTAAGCGTGATGGCAAAAACATTGCGCCAAGCGCTATTGAAAGTCTCGACAATGGTTCTTACCGCTATCTTTTGGCTGGAGTTACCGGTCAGCACACACTTCAAGCAACATTTGAAAGAAATGCCGACATATTGACTGCAGAAGAACAAATTCTTACAATTTTCCCAAATCCGACAAGCGGAATAGTAACTGTCAACACTTTTGCCGGCAACACCATTGTAATTTACAACATAATGGGCAAAGAGATCCTGAGACGAAAAGCCGAGGCTGAAACATTGACTATCAACCTGAAAGACCTTCCCAACGGCATTTATCTGCTACGTAGTGAAAACGAGGTTGTGAAGATAATAAAGAAATAAATGTTAAACTATTATAAAAAAAGTTGTATAAGCAAAAAGTTGTGTACTTTTGCAAATTGTTAAAAAAGATAATAATCATCTAAAACATTAAAAAACAATGAAGAAAGTATTTTTATTCTTTGCCAGCGCTATGATTTGCGCAGCTATGGCTTCTTGCAACGGTAATGCAGAGGCTACCGACAGCACTATGGACACCACCGCCATCGAGCAGACCGAGGTCAACGAGCCCGCTACCGAATGCACCGAGGCTAACAACGATGCCCGTCAGGCTGCTATTATGGACGCTGCCCAGCAGATTTGCAACTGCGGTGACGTTCTGAACTGCGTTAACACCGTTATCGACCAGAGCTTTGCCGAGTATGCTAACGACGCTGATTTCAAAGCCGCTGTTAAAGCTGAGGCTGAGAAGTGCATCGCCAACAAGGTGAAAGACGCTGCTGTCGAGAAGACCAAAGAAGTTGCCAAAGACGCTGCTAAGAAAGGCGTTGAGGAAGGTCTGAAAGCTCTCAAGAAATAAGTAGAGTCTTCCAAAAGAACAAAAAAAAGCGACCATACGGTCGCTTTTTTGTTACCCTAAACAATAAGAACCATACAATTGCGTTTATATATTAATTATTAACCCTAAACACCTATAAGAAATGAAAAAAAGATTATTATTCTGCTTTGTAGCACTGGCGACAACACTTATGTTCGCAGCCTGTGATAAAGATGAACCGGAACCTGCCGGAGAAGCTTTGGCTGACAACACCATCGTATATGATGGCAAAACCTACGAAATGATTCCCTTTGTTGAAATCTACAATGACAACCTCACTATGCTCAACGCCTTCTCGAAGGACACATCTGCCGATGGCCAACCAAAAATAATGCTTGACCATTTCCACATCCGTTCCAATAATGAATACAGCGATTGGAACACAACCACCGACCTCGCTCACCCCACAAGCGAAGAGTTCTACGAAATAGCCTTTATGGGCGAAGTCCTGACAATGGTTGGACACGGTTCCGTTAATGGCGCTGGTGGTATGATTGACGGCGTTGAGTATGAAAACGAGCCGGTATTTACCAGCGGCACACTCAAAATAACTGGTGAAAACGATGGCTCCGGCAAAGTGCTGGTTGAGCTCGACTGTGTACTCAAAAACGGCAAAACTCTAAAGATGAAAATCCGCTCAGAACACACCGGTATGGGCGAATAAAAAGAGCTTCAAGAAAAGTAAAAGAGGTTCACTTTTGTGAACCTCTTTTACTTTACTTGAATGGACATACAATCGCCAGCTATTCAAAATTGAAATACTATTGTCCCGCTTACGTTTAAGATTTAAGTCACCCAAAAGCCTTCACAATTGATTAACCTACGTATCCGAAGAATTTATTTTGTTTTTCTGATTTTCACAAAAATCTCAACAATAACTATCACCAATGATCCTACAATACCAAACCAAACGGAATATGTGATTAGTCCCAACCATACACCAAATGTCAACATCTGAAGAGATTCCATAAAAGATTTCGAAAAATCGTGGGTGACACAAAGTAGTGGAACCGGAATAAGGAAGGAATAGACACCCAATGCAACAATAAACGAATGGAAAGACAATCCTAGTAGTGTAGAAATGACCAAAACAGCCATCACAATTGATGAGACAGGATTCTTTTTTATATAGTCAAATATCAAACGTCTAATATCACGAAATATTGAGTGGCTTCCAACTTGCATCTGATGCATTTTATACTGTTGAGATTCCGGCAACCTGCTTTTAATCTGCTCCATAAGTTGGCGTTTCCATTCTCCGGACATATTCAAACAATAAATCTTTTCTAAGTCTTGACCATTTCCTTGTGTCGAGACAAAGTCAAAGAATTTTTTTTCTGTTTCTTCGTCCAAAAAAATAAACAAAGTATCATTATCTGGTTTATGTTGCCCCGCATATTGAATTTCTTGCTGACAGAATTTGGATGCAAAACTATCCTTACTTACCAAACAGAGGAATATACCACAACTCTTAATGGCAATAGCTAATACCATAGGAAATTCTGACCCGCCAGGAATTCCTTGCCGGTCAATAAAATAACTCACTTTTTCTTTTTCAAACAATTCGCATATCTTATCAGCATCAGGAGTATTTCTACGACTATAGCTAATAAAGATATCATAATAGCCATCAACTTGTGTGGGTAACAGTTTTCCAACAGGATTTGAGGCTCCAACCTTTTTTATAATCTCATCAATATAACCATAAATGCTCAAATACAAAAAGATGAAGAGTATAATCAGCCAAGGTCCTGGTGAAAAAAGCCACCAAGCAACAATTGGCAAGACAGGTGTCGAGAGGACCATAAGTGTTTCCAACATCATTACATCCCTTGTCGTTTTCGATGTGATTTTATTGCGTTGTTCTGAATTATCACTAATGGTACTAAATGAGATCACAGCACCAAACAGTATAGTTAAAGCCATTGAAAAAGAATGAAGCCAAATGCCAGCTCCAACAGCCGCCACTACGACAATCACAGAACTTATGACAAGAGAAAGTGTATGCCAAAAAGAATTGTCGACGTTTATAGTATGTTGCGAATTAACACTTCTCAAAATATCCTTCAGATCACCCATAAGAGAGGTCTCTATGGGGTGTGTGGTAATGGTACGAATATTGGAGTTTGAAAATGCCAACTTTTTGTCTTCTGGCATTTCAGTTTGGTCTATAGCATAAGCCAGTATAGGGCGACGGTGATTGAAACCATACACCAGTTCCTGATTACAGCGGTCGTTCTCATAACAATGCGCACTTCCAACATATAAGAATCCGCAACTACAATCCACTCCTTCTTCAACAGTAGTCTCTTCTGAAGAAATGTAGGTTAGTCCATTACGACGCAACTCTGTTTTTATACGTTCAACAATTTCATTATCATAGGAATCGTAACAAAGAAAGAGATCATATCGTGATGTATTTTTTTTATTGTTTGACAACGGTATTTTGCTCACGTTAATAGTTGATTCGGCCTTATGGACCAAAACAAGTAGGGCTATTAATATCGTCCAACAGATTCCCAACCACAATAGTCCGTCACTCCAGGAATTATACTTGACACCAATCCACGTACATATAGGAATTGCTATGAACAAAATAATGCACAATATATAACGAAATATATATACAAGTTTCCCGATTGGCGTTTTAAAAGAAAAATCCGACACGGTGGTCACCAAAGAAGACAAATACACACCTATTGTTGCCAACAATACGCTTCCTCCTAAGAGTATCGATTTGTACCACAGCCCAATACCAATGGATATCGCAATACCAAGAATGGGATATACAAACAAAAGCAGAAAACTGAGAGATGTATGCGAATCAAAAACACTTTCATCATCTTCGGTTTCGTCAAAAGGTTTCATCTCTTTATCCAATAGACTACACAACCTCAAAATCAACTTTTCGCTTACATAATGATGATCCAAATGAATAATATTGTCATTTAATGATATAAACCTAATACTCTCCGGAAGTTTAGCATCATCTGCCTGATAGATGATTATTTTGTTTGTATCGATATGATTGAATGCATATACCAATTCCTTGACGGAAAATGGAGACTGATAACTATTATGGGTAGCAACAAATAATATGATACGGCAATTATGAATGCTTTCTATGAGCTCTGAAGGTATTTTTTCTCCGTATTTCTGATTACTATAGACATAGCTGATACCTTGCTCATCAAATCTTTTGCACAAATACTCCACATAGCGTTGGTCCTTATCGCTATGGCATATATAGACATCTTTCTTCTGTTTATAATCAGACGGGATGTTGTTCGAAGATGTATTATTCGACTCCATATCTTGATATTAGAATGTAGTATTACTTACATTGACTGCTTTAGATGCATCAACAACTCCCATTCCGACCTTTAAAGGGCATTCAGTCTTTCTATAGTATGTCTACAATAACTTTTACTCGTTAAGCATCTCTATGGCTATAACTTGAAAAAACTATTTCATAAGGCTTCAATTTGCAATTAACTTTGGTATCTCCCTCGAGAATCTCCGGTCAATGTCAGCGGTGTTTTTGTCAAGTTGGTCAAAGGGGCGAATGTCGTCGTGGATAAAAAGGTCTTTCAGACGATCCTTCTCGGGCTTTCCCTTTGCATTGACGTTTTCGTGTTCTTCAGTGGTGGTTGAACGAAAACCCATCAATAGTTTCTCAACATTCCAACGGTTATGTTCAACCTTCGAGAGAATTTCGATATTGGACTCAATGTTGTCTATGCCTCCGATGCCCTGAAGCTTTGTTGGAATGGCGGCAACATTATATAGGCTAGACCATCGTTCGTAGATATGGCAACTATTCCACTCTTCTATCATTTTGTTCGTGTCGGTATAATCGACATTTGCATCCTTCAAATTCCAATAGAAGTGGTTGAGTCGCTGGGCTTGGAGGATGTCTTTGGACTTTATTCGGGTTGAAATATCCGCCCCTGACATACCGAAAGAAATGACGTTGGAGAATTTTGAACCTTTCAGATAAGCAACAAGATCTCCCTGTGCTGGCTGATAGACCCAAACAGGAATGCGGCCATCTGTAACAGCATCTGGCATATATAAAGCTGTGGCTATGCTATGGTGCGACGATTCGAAACAGATGGCAACAGTAAGGAATTGCTTCGGGTCAATGGCCCAGTCGGTCAGCTTATTGCGCATCATTATCGAATCAATATCAGCCTCGACGAACTCGAACTCAATGTCGAGAAAGTCTTTGCCTTTTTCTGGATAATAATCAATAGTTGTCTCTTTTCCATCCTTATTTTCACAGAAAGAATAACAGCAATGATCGAACAAGTGATGATAGTGTCCTACAAGATGGGTCATCTTTTCTCGGGCGTTTTTGTCGACGAATGTTATCTTGGTTTTCACGCCCAACTGGATGAATCCAGGATAGTGGCAGATGATGGCAGCCTCGCGTGCCATTGCCACTCCCATCTGAGTCACTCCAACAATAACCAGATGTACCATTTTCTCAGGAGAACGACTTATATCATCGTTCTCACGACATTCAAACTTGAAATGCTCGTAATGGTTGCGTTCAAGATATTCGCCTGTGACCATCAACCGCGCCCACTCGTCATAGAAGTTGAAACTATGGAAATGTTTCAACGCAGCATCGAATTTTTTGTCTCCACTTTGCACAAAAGTCTGGAAGAGTGCAAAGGTGGACTGGTGACCTATATACACATAGCAATCAGGCATCTCTTTTTCCCTGCAGAGCCGGCTGATAGCCTGAAAACAGTTTATATTCAACGTATCGTGAGTCTCCTCGTGGGGTTCGCCAACAATATAGACATTGGAGGCTTTGTTGACCCTAAGCCGCCTAAGGTCGGCGTCGTTGCAACGGTTAGCACGAAGCACCACCACGCGTTTGCGACATTCTTTGCTGAGTTGCGAAAGCAATTGTTCGTTGTATTTGGCCGCATCTGCCGCCACAGCGACCACAATGCGGGCCTTACTTTCAACACAGAGTTTCTCAATCATACCCAAAACCAGGTCGTCATAACCGAGAAAGACGATATGTTTACGGAAGCGATAACGTACATTGCCGTTGCGGAAGCGGTCGGAACGTGTGCGTAGACCATTGGTAATAGTGGCGATTAAAACACCAGACAGCAGAAGGGTTCCAAAAATATAGGCAAGCCAGATAAGAATAGTTTCAGGAAAAGGCTTTCCGTTATTAGGCGTATCGTACAATATTGACCTAAGCGAAATGCCACTTGACATATCAGCGAAAGTCTGCCCGAAGGCACATCGGTTTAACACAGCGGAATAAGCAATACCCAACATAACAAAAACGACACCAAACAAAACGGCAGCAACCAGAATCTGCATCCAGACTCCTCCGGAGATGGTTCTGTCAAGCCACAATCTAAGGTTATAATTTTTCTTCATAATTAGAGATAGAAATTTAAATGCAAAATTACACAATTAGTATTAGAAATGCAAATTAACTTTCTATATCACTAAAGCACAATATATTGCATCTGTAAAGCATTATATTTTGCGACAAATACAAACCCTCAAAACTAGTATTATAGCCATAAAAAAGGTGCAAGTTGTATGTAGTATTCAACACTTAATACAACAAAAAAAAGAGCACCTCGAATAGAGATGCTCTTTAAGAAGATTGGCGGCGACCTACTTTTCCACAAACAAGTGCAGTATCATCGGCGATGTGAGGCTTAACTTCTCTGTTCGGAATGGGAAGAGGTGAACACTCAC
>CACYKX010000049.1 GCA_902775075.1 uncultured Prevotellaceae bacterium
CCTTTACTTTGCAAAAGCAAAAGGTGTGCCTTCGTCTCCGCGAAAGATGCGCTACGTAGTAGACCTCATACGTGGAATGGAAGTAAACCGTGCTCTTGGCGTTCTCAGATTCTCAAAAAAGCAGGCTGCTGCAAACGTGGAAAAACTGCTGCGCTCGGCAATCGCTAACTGGGAAGTGAAGAATGACAGAAAAGCAGAAGACGGAGAACTTTACATCACTAAGGTATTCGTTGATGAAGGCGTTACAATGAAAAGAATGAGGCCGGCGCCTCAGGGACGTGGATACAGAATACGCAAGCGTAGCAACCACGTTACTTTGTTTGTTGATTCAAAAACTAATGACGAAAAATAATAAGTATGGGACAGAAAGTTAATCCAATAAGCAACCGTCTTGGTTATATCAGACCATGGGACTCAAGTTGGTTTGGTGGCAAAAACTTCGGAGACAACATCGTTGAAGACATGAAAATCCGAAAATATCTTAACGAGCGTCTTCCTAAGGCAAACGTTTCTAAGATTGTCATTGAAAGAACTTTGAAACTTGTTACCATCACTATCTGCACCGCTCGTCCGGGCGTCGTCATTGGAAAAGGCGGACAAGATGTCGACAAACTGAAGGAAGAGTTGAAAAAACTCTACAAGAAAGACATTCAGATAAATATCTTCGAAGTAAAGAAACCTGATTTAGATGCCACCATCGTAGCAAACAACATAGCACGTCAGGTAGAAGGCAAGATAGCCTACAGACGCGCTATCAAGATGGCTATTGCTAACACGATGCGTTCAGGTGCAGAAGGTATTAAAGTCCAGATAACAGGACGTCTGAATGGCGCTGAAATGGCACGCAAGGAAATGTATAAGGAAGGACGTACACCTCTGCATACTTTCCGTGCTGATATAGATTACTGTCAAGCTGAAGCCCTCACAAAGGTAGGTCTGCTCGGTATCAAGGTTTGGATCTGTCGTGGAGAGGTGTACGGAGAACGCGACCTGACACCTAACTTCTCACAGGAGAAACACAGCAACGGCGGACGTGGAAACGGCGGACGTCCAGGCAGAGGTAATCGCAAAAGAAACAATAACCGTTAAATCTGAAATCGATTATGTTACAGCCAAAAAGAGTAAAATATAGAAGACCACAAGATGGTCGTGGCAATAAGGGTAACGCACACAGAGGCACACAGTTGGCTTTTGGCTCATTTGGAATAAAGACACTTGAGGCAAAGTGGATTGACAGCCGTCAGATAGAAGCAGCGCGTGTGGCAGTAAACCGCTACATGAACCGTGAAGGACAAGTGTGGATACGTATCTTCCCAGATAAGCCTATAACCAGAAAGCCGGCAGACGTCCGAATGGGTAAAGGTAAGGGAGACCCAGCAGGATGGGTAGCACCTGTAACTCCGGGCAGAATCCTCTTCGAAGTCGAAGGAGTAAGCTTCGACGTAGCAAAGGAAGCTCTCAGACTGGGTGCACAGAAATTGCCTGTGAAAACTAAATTTGTTGTTAGACGTGATTACGATAAAAATGCTTAAGCAATGAAGATGAATGAAATTAAAAAACTCGAAACCACAGACTTGGTTGAGAGAATAGAAGGAGAAGAGTTGAAACTTCGTCAGATGAAGATTAACCACACTATCGCTCCTTTGGAGAATCCATCGCAGATTAAGGCCACTCGTCGTGAAATCGCGCGTATGAAGACAGAACTTCGACAGAGAGAACTTAATAAATAACAATGGTTCAGATGGAAACAAGAAATTTAAGAAAAGTAAGACAGGGTGTAGTTATTAGCAACAAAATGGATAAAACCATTGTTATAGCAGCTAAGTTTAAGGAAAAGCACCCAATGTATGGTAAGTTCGTGCAGAAAACAAAGAAATACCATGCACACGATGAGAAGAATGAGGCTAATGTCGGCGACACAGTTCTCATTATGGAGACTCGTCCCTTGAGCAAAACCAAGAGATGGAGATTAGTACAAATAATAGAAAAAGCTAAGTAATTATGATACAAGCAGAATCAAGACTTACTGTATGTGATAACAGCGGCGCTCGCGAAGCTTTGTGCATCCGTGTACTGGGCGGAACACGCCGTCGCTATGCAAGTGTGGGTGATGTGATAGTCGTTTCTGTAAAGAATGTCATCCCATCAAGTGATTTGAAAAAAGGTGCAGTATCTAAGGCTTTGGTAGTTCGCACAAAGAAGGAAATTCGTCGTGCAGACGGCTCATACATACGTTTCGACGACAACGCATGCGTACTCTTGAACAACGCAGGCGAAATTCGTGGAAGCCGTATCTTTGGACCAGTAGCGCGCGAACTCCGTGCAGTAAACATGAAAGTCGTGTCTTTAGCACCTGAGGTTCTCTAATTGTTAAATAAGAAATAAGATTAGTAATGAACAAGTTACGTATAAAGAAAGACGATACTGTCTATGTTCTTGCAGGAGAAGACAAGGGCAAGACAGGTAAAGTGCTGAAAGTGCTTGTAGAGAAACAGCGCGCAATAGTAGAAGGCGTCAACATGGTTTCTAAAAGCACCAAGCCATCAGCCCAGAACCCTCAGGGTGGTATAGTAAAAGTTGAAGCTCCAATCCACATCTCTAACCTGAGTCTGATAGATCCGAAGAGCGGAAAGCCGACACGCGTGTCTGTCAGAAAAGAAGGAAAGAATGTGATAAGAGTTGCTAAAAAATCAGGGGAGGACATTAAATAATGAATACAGCTCAGTTAAAGAAAACTTATGTTGAGACAATTGCTCCCGCTCTGAAAAAGCAGTTTAACTACAGATCAACAATGCAGGTTCCTGTATTAAAGAAAATTGTTGTAAATCAGGGCTTGGGCGATGCCACACAAGATAAGAAGATCATAGATGTTGCTATCAACGAAATAACTGCCATCACCGGACAGAAGGCAGTAGCAACATTCTCTAAGAAAGACGTTGCAAACTTCAAGCTTCGCAAGAAGATGCCTATTGGAGTAATGGTTACTCTACGTCGTGAGCGCATGTACGAATTCCTCGAGAAACTTGTACGCATCGCTCTGCCACGTATCCGCGACTTCAAAGGTATAGAAAGCAAATTTGATGGACGTGGAAACTATACCTTAGGTATCCAGGAACAGATTATATTCCCAGAAATCAATATTGATACAGTTGACCGCATACAGGGTATGAATATCACTTTCGTAACATCTGCAAAGACAGACGAAGAGGGTTATGAACTTCTGAAAGCATTCGGTCTACCATTCAAAAACGACAAAAACGATTAAATTGTATGGCAAAAGAATCAATGAAAGCCCGTGAGGTAAAGCGTGCAAAATTAGTTGCTCGTTATGCTGAAAAACGTGCTGCTTTGAAAAAAATCATTGCAACGGCTGAGGATCCAGCTGAAGCTTATGAAGCTGCAAGAAAATTGCAAAGTATTCCTAAAAACGCGAACCCTATACGTCTGCACAATCGCTGCAAGATAACAGGACGTCCAAAGGGATACATCCGCCAGTTCGGACTTTCTCGTATCCAGTTCAGGGAAATGGCTTCTGCAGGCCTTATTCCAGGAGTAAAGAAAGCAAGCTGGTAGTAAACAGAACATATTTTTAATATTGTCGGGGGTGTCCCGATTAATTAAACTTTTATAAAATGACAGATCCAATAGCAGATTATTTAACGAGGCTGAGAAACGCTATCATGGCACACCATCGTGTTGTCGAGATTCCTGCCTCTAACTTGAAAAAAGAAATCACAAAGATTCTTTTTGAAAAAGGTTACATCTTGAATTACAAATTCATAGAAGATGGACCACAGGGCAGCATCAAGGTTGCCTTGAAGTATGATCCTGTAACTAAGACCAACGCAATCAAGTCTTTGAAGAGAGTATCTACCCCAGGTCTTAGAAAATACACTGGTTATAAGGACATGCCGAGAGTAATTAACGGATTGGGTATTGCAATAATATCTACATCCAAAGGTGTAATGACAGACAAAGAAGCCTCAGAACTGAAAATAGGTGGCGAGGTGCTTTGCTACGTTTATTAATTGGGAGGATATTTTTATGTCAAGAATAGGAAAATTACCAATTAGTATCCCTTCTGGAGTAACAATTACTCAGAATGACGGCATCGTTAGCGTAAAAGGTCCAAAAGGAGAATTATCTCAGAAGATTGACCCTTCTATCATAATGAAGGTTGAGGACGGACACATCACTTTCGAAATAGACGAAAAGAGTCCTGTAAACATTAAGCAGAAACAAGCTTTTCACGGACTTTATCGTTCTCTCGTGAACAATATGGTCGTTGGAGTAAGCGAAGGTTTCAAGAAAACTCTTGAACTCGTAGGTGTTGGTTACCGTGTCTCAAATCAGGGAAACCTTATTGAGTTTGCACTCGGTTATACACACCCTATTTTCATCCAACTGCCTAAAGAGGTTAAGGTTGAAACGAAATCAGAACGAAATCAGAACCCTCTTTTGATGTTAGAGTCTTGTGACAAGCAATTACTCGGACTTATATGTGCAAAAATTCGTTCTTTCCGTAAGCCGGAACCTTATAAAGGAAAAGGTATTTTGTTCCAAGGTGAGGTTATTCGCAGAAAGTCTGGAAAAACAGCTGCGGCTAAATAATATGTAATAAAAATTGCAATTATGACAACAAAGAAAGAAGAAAGACGAATAAAGATTAAATACAGAATTCGTAAAAAGGTGAACGGTACAAATGAACGTCCTCGCATGAGCGTCTTCCGTTCAAACAAGCAAATATACGTTCAAATAATTAATGACCTAACAGGTTCTACACTTGCTACAGCATCTTCTCTCGGAATGGAAACCATGCCGAAGAAAGAACAGGCTCAGAAAGTTGGCGAATTAGTGGCTAAGAAGGCTCTCGAAGCTGGAATAACGTCAGTAGTATTCGACCGTAATGGATATCTCTATCATGGTCGCGTAAAGGAACTGGCTGATGCTGCGCGTAAGGGTGGACTTAAATTTTAAACGATTATGGCAATGAATAGAGTAAAAATAAATAGTGATGTAGAACTGAAAGACCGTCTTGTTGCAATCAACCGTGTAACAAAGGTAACAAAAGGTGGTCGTACATTTACATTTGCAGCCATCGTCGTTGTCGGAGATGGAAATGGAGTTATCGGATGGGGACTTGGCAAGGCTGGCGAAGTAACTGCTGCAATCGCAAAGGGTGTTGAGTCGGCTAAGAAGAACTTGGTTAAGGTTCCCGTCGTAAACGGAACGATACCTCACGAGAAGGAAATGAAGTTTGGCGGAGCACAAGTTTTCCTCAAACCAGCAGCTGCCGGTACCGGTATGGTGGCAGGTGGTGCTATGCGTGCCGTTCTGGAGAGCGTAGGCATCAAGGATGTCTTGGCAAAGTCAAAAGGCTCGTCTAATCCTCACAATCTTGTTAAGGCTACAATATTAGCACTTAGCGAGATGCGTGATGCTTACACTGTAGCTCACGATCGTGGTATCAGTATGGAAAAAGTATTTAGAGGATAAGGAGATTTACTATGGCAACAATAAAGATTAAGCAGATTAAAAGTAAGATAGGTCAGCCTATTGACCAGAAAAGAACCCTTCAGGCTTTAGGACTACGCAAGATTTCACAGGTTGTAGAGCATGAGGATACTCCAAGTCTTCGAGGAATGATTCGTAAGGTTCACCATCTGGTGAAAGTTGTAGAATAATAAGTCTAATAATTTTTAAATTGAAAGACAATGAAATTACATAATTTGAAACCAGCTGAAGGCTCAACACACTCACGTCGTAGAATTGGTCGTGGACCAGGCTCTGGACTTGGAGGTACTTCTACAAGAGGTCATAAGGGTGCCAAGTCTCGTTCTGGTTATAAGAAAAAGATTGGTTTCGAAGGTGGTCAGATGCCATTACAGCGTAGATTGCCAAAATTTGGTTTTAAGAACATAAACCACAAGGAATACTTTGCAGTAAACCTCTCTACTCTTCAGTCTATTGCAGAGAAGAAGAATGTTGCAAAGATAGGAATTGCTGAGTTGAAAGCAGCGGGTCTGACAAACGGCAAGGAGTTAGTTAAGATTCTCGGTAACGGTGAATTGAAAACTAAGCTTGAAGTTGAGGCACACGCATTTTCTAAGACAGCAAAAGAGGCTATCGAGGCTCTTGGTGGTACAACAACACAAATTTAAGTAAATGAAAAAGTTTATAGAGACACTAAGAAACTGTTGGAAAGTGGAGGATTTGCGCCAGCGAATCCTCATCACTATCCTGTTTATTGCAATTTATCGTTTCGGATCATTTGTCGTACTTCCTGGCATTGACCCGTCCAGTTTGGAAAATCTGCATTCACAAACAGAAGGTGGACTGATGTCTCTCCTTGACATGTTCTCGGGTGGTGCGTTTGCCAATGCGTCAATATTTGCATTGGGAATCATGCCATATATCTCTGCTTCTATTGTGATGCAGCTGCTGGCAGTGACTGTTCCTTATTTTCAGAAGATGCAGCGTGAGGGAGAAAGTGGCCGTAAGAAAATAAGCTGGTATACCAGAATATTGACAGTGGCTATCTTGCTCTTCCAGGCACCAACTTATCTGATAAACTTAAATGTTCAGTCTGGAAACGCAATAGCAGACGGCTTAAGTTGGCCAATGTTTGCAATCCCTTCAACATTCATCTTGGCTGCGGGCAGTATGTTTGTCCTGTGGCTGGGTGAACGTATCACAGACAAGGGTGTCGGCAACGGTATTTCCATCATTATTATGATTGGTATCATTGCACGTTTGCCACAGGCTTTCATACAGGAAGTAACTTCACGTTTCACTGCTATCTCTGGTGGTGGATTGGTGATGTTCATCGTTGAGATACTGATTCTCTTCGCTGTTGTATGTGCAGCCATTCTGTTGGTACAGGGTGTCAGAAAAATACCAGTACAGTATGCCAAACGTGTAGTGGGCAATAAGCAATATGGCGGTGCACGTCAGTACATTCCTCTGAAACTGTTTGCTGCCAATGTGATGCCTATCATCTTTGCTCAGGCAATCATGTTCATACCATTGGCAATCGTGCAGTATTCTACTGACAATACGAATGCTATTTTCCGTTCACTGATGGATCATACGAGTCTGTTGTATAATGTTGTATTTGCATTTCTTATTATTGCATTCACATATTTCTATACAGCAATTACTCTCAATCCTAATCAGATGGCAGAGGACATGAAGCGTAACAACGGTTTCATACCAGGAGTTAAACCAGGAAAAGATACAGAGAACTACATTGATACAGTGATGACTCGTCTTACTTTCCCAGGTTCACTCTTCATAGCATTCATTGCTATAATGCCGGCATTTGCAGGCTTGCTGAACGTGCAGCAGGGCTTTGCACAGTTCTATGGTGGTACGTCTCTTCTCATTCTCATTGGTGTAGTTATTGATACACTGCAGCAAATTGAGAGTCATTTGATGATGCGCCATTATGACGGACTGCTTAACTCTGGACGTACACGCAACAACGCAGGAGGTGTGTCTGCATACTAATTCTGCTAAGGATGAGTATTTTTCTGAAGACAGAAGATGAAATAGAACTAATGCGCCAAGCAAACCAATTAGTTGGTTTGACTTTGGCGGAATTAGGAAGGCACGTCAAGCCAGGTATATCTACCTTGCAGTTGGACAAGATTGCGGAGGAGTTTATATGCGACCATGGTGCTATACCAACGTTCAAGAACTTTCCCAATCCTTATGGTGAGCCGTTTCCTGCGAGTATATGCACATCTGTCAACGATGTTGTTGTTCATGGCGTTCCAAACGACAAGACAATACTCCGCGACGGAGACATAATATCAATCGACTGCGGAACCTTGCTGAACGGATATAATGGAGATTCATGCTACACATTTTGTGTTGGTGAAGTTTCCGATGTAGTAAAGCAGCTTTTGAAGGTTACCAAAGAAGCCCTCTATAAGGCAATAGACGTTGCTAAGGCTGGCAGTCATGTGGGAGATATAGGTGAGGCCGTACAAAACTATACGGAGAGTTACGGGTATGGCGTTGTCAGGGAGTTGACCGGACACGGTATTGGAAAGAAAATGCATGAAGATCCACAGGTGCCCAACTATGGTCGTCGTGGAAATGGCAAGATACTGAAAGCAAACATGTGCATAGCTATTGAGCCGATGATAACAATGGGCGACCGTCATATTTACATGATGCCCGACAAGTGGACACTTCGTACAAGAGACGGTAAACCTGCGGCGCATTTCGAGCATACCATAGCAATACGTAACGGAAAGTCTGAAATTTTATCTTCGTTTAAAGAAATAGAAAACTTATAGTAAACATTATATGGCAAAACAGACAGCTATTGAACAAGACGGCACGATTATAGAATCTCTTTCAAATGCGATGTTTCGTGTCGAGCTTGAAAATGGAGTTCAGATAATCGCTCACATTTCAGGCAAGATGAGAATGCATTATATAAAGATTCTGCCCGGCGATAAAGTTAAGGTCGAGATGAGTCCTTACGATTTAACGAAAGGAAGAATTGTGTTTCGATATAAATAATTAGATTTAAATATGAAGACAAGAGCATCATTAAAAAAGCGTACGCCAGACTGCAAGATTGTACGTCGCAAAGGTCGTTTATTCTTAATTAACAAGAAGAACCCTAAGTACAAATTGCGTCAGGGCTAATGTTAAATAAGCATAAAAGGTTAAGGAAAAAGAATATTTTGCTTACCTTTGCATGCTTTTTAGCTTGTTATCAATTTTTTATTTTGATTTTATCAATTAAATTTTACCAATGGCAATAAGAATTGTTGGAGTAGATTTGCCCCAGAATAAGCGTGGCGAAATCGCATTGACCTACATTTATGGTATAGGTCGAAGTAGTTCAGCAAAGATATTGGACAAAGCAGGTGTCGATCGTGACCTCAAGGTTAGCGAATGGAGTGATGATCAGGCAGCCAAGATTCGTACAATCATCGGAGCTGAATTCAAAGTAGAAGGTGATCTCCGTTCAGAGATCCAGTTGAATATCAAGCGACTGATGGATATTGGTTGCTATCGTGGAGTTCGTCATCGTCACGGTCTTCCTGTACGCGGACAGAGCACTAAGAACAACGCTCGTACCCGCAAAGGTAAGAAGAAGACTGTTGCTAATAAGAAGAAAGCCACAAAGTAAAATAAAGTTTTAAACATTTAAAACATTTAAGAAAATGGCAAAGAAAACAGTCACTTCTAAGAAAAGAAATGTAAAGGTTGACGCAATAGGTCAGCTTCACATCCATAGTTCATTCAACAACATCATCGTATCTTTGGCTAACAGCGAGGGACAAGTTATTTCTTGGTCTTCAGCTGGTAAGATGGGTTTCCGTGGTTCTAAGAAGAACACCCCTTATGCAGCGCAGATGGCAGCCGAAGATTGTGCAAAAGTTGCATATGACTTAGGTCTTCGCAAGGTGAAGGCATACGTTAAGGGACCTGGTAACGGTCGTGAGTCTGCCATACGTGCTACTCACGGAGCAGGTATCGAGGTAATCGAGATTATCGACGTTACACCATTACCATTCAACGGTTGTCGTCCTCCAAAGCGTCGCCGCGTATAAACTGATAATTGAATTTTCTAAATTATTAAAAGCGAAGGATACATTTTCCTTCATAAAAAAGTATTATGGCAAGATATATTGGACCGAAATCTAAAATTGCCCGCCGTTTTGGTGAACCAATCTTCGGTGCGGACAAAGTTTTGTCTAGGAGAAACTTCCCTCCTGGACAGCATGGCAACAACCGCCGTCGCAAGCAGTCGGAGTATGCTGTCATGTTGGCAGAGAAGCAAAAGGCTAAGTACACATACGGTGTTCTTGAGCGCCAGTTCCGTAACATGTTCGAGAAAGCCTCTAAGTCTGAAGGCATTACAGGTGAAGTTCTGTTGCAGAACCTTGAGAGTCGCTTAGACAACGTAGTATTCCGTATGGGTATAGCACCAACACGTGCTGCTGCACGCCAGATGGTAAGCCACAAGCATATCGTTGTAGACGGTAAGGTTGTGAATATTCCTTCTTTCCACGTTAAGGCTGGAATGGTTGTTGGTGTTCGCGAAAAAGCCAAGTCGTTAGAAGTAATTGAGGCATCACTCGCTGGTTTCAACCACAGCAAATATCCATGGATAGAGTGGGATGAAGCTTCAAAGAGTGGTAAGTTCCTGCACAAGCCGGAGCGTGCCGATATCCCTGAGAACATTAAGGAGCAGTTAATCGTTGAGTTGTACTCTAAATAAATCATTAAATTAATGGCGATATTAGCATTTCAAAAACCTGACAAAGTGGTAATGTTGGAGGCAAACGACAAGTTCGGTAAATTCGAATTTCGTCCATTAGAGCCTGGCTTTGGCGTTACAATAGGTAATGCCTTGCGTCGCATTCTCCTTTCGTCGTTAGAGGGTTATGCTATCAACACCATCAAGATAGGTGGAGTTGAGCATGAATTCTCTTCAGTACCTGGCGTAAAAGAAGATGTTACCAACATTATCCTGAACTTGAAACAAGTACGTTTCAAGCAAATAGTAGAAGAATTCGAGAACGAGAAAGTTAGTATTACAGTAGAGAATTCCACAGAATTCAAAGCAGGTGATATCAGTAAGTATCTGACTGGATTTGAAGTGTTAAACCCTGATTTGGTGATTTGTCATTTAGATGTCAAGGCTTCAATGCAGATAGATCTTACTATTAACAAGGGTCGTGGTTGGGTCGTTGCTGACGAAAACCGCCAGTTCTGCACTGATGTTAACGTAATTCCAATCGATTCTGTCTACACCCCTATCTGTAACGTACGCTACTCTGTAGAGCCTTTCCGTGTCGAGCAGAAGACCGACTACGAGAAGCTCGTCATTGAAGTGTCTACAGATGGTTCCATTCATCCAAAGGATGCGCTGAAGGAAGCTGCAAAGATACTCATCTATCATTTCATGCTTTTCAGCGATGAGAAGATTACACTCGAAAATCCTGATATCGACAACAATCAGGAGTTCGACGAGGAAGTGCTGCACATGCGCCAGTTGCTCAAGACTAAACTCATCGACATGAACCTCTCCGTTCGTGCTCTCAACTGTCTTAAGGCAGCCGACGTGGAAACACTGGGCGACCTCGTACAGTACAACAAGACCGATCTCCTCAAGTTCCGCAACTTTGGAAAGAAATCGCTTTCAGAGCTTGATGATTTGCTCGAAGGTCTGAATCTGTCGTTTGGAACTGATATAACAAAGTATAAACTCGACAAGGAATAAAAGTTAGAAACACTTGTCGCAAAAACAGTAAACAATAATGAGACATAATAAAAAATTCAACCATCTGAGTCGTACTGCATCTCACCGTCATGCTATGTTGGCTAACATGGCTATCTCGCTGATTATGCACAAAAGAATCACTACGACTCTCGCAAAGGCTAAGGCCTTGAAAAAGTATGTAGAGCCACTGATAACACGCTCGAAGGAAGACACAACAAACTCTCGTCGCGTTGTTTTCAGCTATCTTCAGAACAAGTATGCAGTTAAGGAACTCTTCAGCACTGTTGCAGAGAAAGTTGGCGACCGTCCAGGAGGATACACACGTATCATCAAGCTCGGTTTCCGCGAGGGCGATGCTGCACAGATTTGCTTCATAGAGCTTGTTGACTTCGACGAGAACATGGCTAAGACAAAGACAGCCAAGAAGACACGTCGTAGCCGCCGTTCTTCAGCAAAGACAGCTGCGCCGGCAGAGGCTGCAGCACCTGCTGAAGCACAGGCAGAAGAAAAAGCGGCTGAATAATTTTTATTACGCAAATAGTAAGGTGGGGCAGATGCATGTTGCATTTGCCCCATTTTTGTTTGCTTTCGTCCACGTTATAGTCATCCCGTATGGCAGCTGCCGTAAATAATTATTGTTTAAAGACTTGTATAATAAACAGCAATTTCTTAATTTTGTAATATAATTTGTTATATACGCAGATGACGATACGCTTAACTATACACTATAAAACGACTTTTGGCGAGCAGCTGGTAGTTGTGTTTGCCAACACCGATGTATCCAACTATACTCCTGACACCGCCAGTGCCGAGAATTCTGACAGTACTTCAGAGCCTGGCAGTGGCAATACGAGACGCGTGCCAATGCATACTGCCGATGGTGATACGTGGACATGCTGCATCGACCGCGACTCGTTGCCGGATGGTTTTCAGTCAGAATACTATTATGCAGTCTGCCGCAACGGCATCGATGTGCGCAGTGAGCGCGTGCGTTGCCGGCGCAGCATGCTCCATCTGCAGCATGCTCAGGGCAGTGTTGCCATTTATGATAGTTGGATTGATGCGCTGGCATTAGCCGTTCCTGTCGACCTTTTCTTACGTAAGAGTGCTGCCCATTCATCCATCGGGACTAAACCGGCAGACGCCACAGAGGCAACGGTCGGCACCGACAGTGCCGTCAATAGTGGCTGTATGCGTTTCCAGATGCGCACAGACGCGCTACTTGCCTACGAGCATCCTGCCGTTGTTGGCAGTTGCAAGGCGTTGGGACAGTGGCGTGCCGACAAGTCGCTGCCCATGCAGATTGCCGACAGTGGACTGTGGATTGTCGACATCCCCATTGACAGTCTGCCCCTGCAGTTCGAGTTTAAGTTCGTCGTTTTGCGCAAGGATAGCCCGAAAGATATCGTCTGGGAGACAGGCGACAACCGCACAGTAGACATAAGCAGTGCTGCTGCCGTCGATACTGTTGTCGTCGACGGCGGAGTATCTCACTTCTGCAAGTCCCGTCCGCGCTATGCCGGTACGCTCGTGCCGCTGTTCTCTCTTCGTTCTGAGGGCAGCTTTGGCATTGGCGACTTCGGCGATTTGCGGCTCATGGCAGACTGGCTTGCGCTGTCCGGACAGCATGTTCTGCAACTCCTGCCTGTCAACGACACCACGCTGACTCACACATGGCGCGACTCCTATCCCTACAGTCCCGTGTCGGTCTTTGCCCTGCATCCTCAGTATGTCGACCTGCGACAGCTCCCCAAACTGTCCGACCGCCGTCAGCAGTCGCGTTTCGAGTCGCTACGCAAGCAGCTGAATGCGTTGCCTTCCGTCGACTATGAGCGTGTCAACGAAGCCAAAGAAGACTATCTCACGCAGCTGTATGCGCAGGAAGGACGGCAGGTGCTGCGACGTGTAGACGTCAAGCGCTTTATCGATGCCCACCGATACTGGCTTGAGCCCTATGCCGCCTACTGTTCACGCCGCGACGGCAGGAAGCATCCGAAGTCATACTACTATTACGTGCAGTACATCCTGCATGCGCAGATGAGTGCAGCCCATGCCTATGCCAATGCACGCGGCATAATGCTCAAGGGCGACATACCCATAGGTGTCAGCCGCGACGGATGCGACGTGTGGCAGCATCCCGAATACTTCAATACTGACTTTCAGACCGGTGCACCGCCCGACGACTTCGCCCGTGAAGGGCAGAACTGGGGCTTTCCAACATACAACTGGGACACCATGCTTGCCGACGGCTGCCTGTGGTGGCGTCAGCGACTTGCCCACATGTCTCTCTTCTTCGATGCCTACCGCATAGACCACGTGCTCGGCTTCTTCCGTATCTGGGAGATACCTGTCTCAGAGGCGAGCGGACTGAAGGGACAGTTTGCCCCTGCGCTGGCATTCACGGCAGCAGAGGCAGCGCGTCGCGGATGCAATGTCGGCGAGACGCAACTCTTTCAGGCTGACCACCGCAATGCCGCACTCTTCCATCCCAACATCTACGGCAGGCAGACAAAAGCCTATGCCGACCTTACGGCAGGGCAGAAAGCAGCATACGACAGTCTAAGCGACGATTTCTTCTACCATCGCAACACATTCTTCTGGCGCAACGAGGCAATGCGCAAGCTGCCTGCCATAGTCGACAGCACCGACATGCTGCCATGTGCCGAAGACTTAGGCATGGTGCCCGAGTGTGTGGCGCAGGTGCTCGACGAACTCGGCATACTGAGTCTCGAAGTAGAATTCATGCCTAAGACCAGTGGCAGGCAGTTCGCCGACGTGTCGGCATATCCCTACCGCAGCGTAGCCATCATATCGTCGCACGACATGCCCACGCTGCGCGAGTGGTGGGACGAAGACCATAGCCGCAGCCAGCAATACTACGGGCAAGTGCTCCGCCACAGTGGCACAGCGCCACATCCGCTGCCGTCCGACGTAGCAGCCGAGATAGTCAGCCGCCAACTGCTTTCCCCTTCGGCTCTGTGCATACTCGCCTTGCAAGACTGGCTCGCCGTCGACAGCAGCCTGCGACGCACAGACGTGAAGGCAGAGAGAGTAAACGTACCGGCAAATCCAGACAACTACTGGCAGTATCGTATGCACATCACGATAGAACAGCTGTTGCGCGCAAGACAGCTAAACGGAAAGATAAAGTCAATGATAGCGAAAAGATCCCACGCAGAATACTAAAGTCCTCCTTCACGCAGGTACAGTTAAGCCTCCGTCCCCGTCCCCTTAAGGTTAGCGTTCCCGTCAATATTTCCCGTTCCCGTTATCGTTCCCGTTATCATCTCCCTGCAAAAACCGTGCCAAAGTGTTCGCGCCTTCCCTGACGACCCCGAAAATTATGAAAACTTTTGACAGAGAAAAACTCTCCAAATAGAATTTTTTTACTCTCTGAAACCGCAAAAATCTGTTAATTTCCGAGTCGGCGATAACTGTTAAAATTGTCAAAGAGTATCTTTGACGCGCCTATTTCTTCATTTTCGCCCTGCAAAACACTATGCCCTATACCCCCAAACACTATGTCTGACCGCCTCAAACAGTGTGTTTGACAATCTCAAACATACTCTTTGACAATTTTAACACTTCTCTTTCGCGCACAAAATCGCCATACTTCACGCTATAATTCTGACCCTCAGACAATTACGACAACATTCAAAATACTGCCATATTTTGCCCCTCAGATTTCGGAAACGACTTTCGCGGGCACTCACGCGACAGTAAACGACCCCAAAATTGATTAGCCCTTTTTCTTTAAGACGAAGCGGCGGGGTAGCCCGTAAGAAATAATTGACAGAAAGTTTTCCCGTATAATTTTAAATATGTATCTTTGCAATGTGATTGGATATACTATGTAAAAAAGGAATAAACGAATTAGTTTTTAATTGAAGAAGTTTATGACAAGATATTCTAAGGAGAGGCTAGTAAAGTATATTTGTATGATAATATATGGATGGAGAATGTGCTTTAAAGTTCTATCTCTCCCTCTTTTAATTATATTCTTATTCCTTTTAACTCTATTCTCAAGGAGATTTAGACAAGAAGAGGATATAAAAGCTCATGTAAAATATTATTGTTTGCAAGAAGATGGGACAGATTTGATGGGTATTAATACTGCAGAATATATATTTTTTATCTGTGCTTTTATCATTATAATTGTTATTGCGGGGAAGATAATGAATACTTTTTCGATATTATCAAATAGATTCCTGTCTTTTGCAGTTATAGTAGGCATCAGTTCAATTTATGGTTGGTATGAATTTAAGTTAGAGAATATACTTACAAAAAATGGAGTCGAGCGTTATTTTGAAGAATTTTCCGAGAAACCGTTTAAATGGCAAATGAAGTGCATGTCATTCGCATTGTTGTTTTTTATATTTGAGGCAGCAGCCGTATTTATTTTTTTGTTATTTTATACTTCCTGAGTAAAGAAACTAATATTGATGTTATGAAAAAACCAGCAATTATGCCTCAAATACATCAAAAATTCCCATTCTTCCGTCCTTTAATGTTAAATCTTTGTTAAATTCCGAATTTTTCGTTGTAAATATTTGCTTGTTTGGTTTTTAGTGTGTACTTTTGCATCCGCTTTCGCCCATAAACGTTGGGCGTGGCAATAATAGAAGAGTTCTTTGAAACACTTACATACGCAAAGAAAGTAGTACAAGAAGCAAGCAGCGCGGTGTGCATACCTTATTATATATT
>CACYKX010000050.1 GCA_902775075.1 uncultured Prevotellaceae bacterium
TTCTTCTGAGACTTGTATCTGCATTCGTGGGCATTTTGAGGAGTATTTCTATGATGAGAATGGCAACCTCACTGATACCATTGATATGGTGCCAGGGGGCGTTGTACTGAATATTGAGAAGGGGCTGTGGCATAGCTTGAAATGTCTGGAGAGCGAAACGGTGCTGTTTGAAGCGAAAGATGGGCCATATCATCCGCTGGAGGAGGATGAAGTATGGAACGGATAAAAGAGATTCTGAAAGGTATATTGCAGTTTTGTTCATACATCTTTTGGCCGCAATGGGGAAAACATAAAGAGTAAATCAATGGAAAAGTATCAATATCATATTTTTAGCCCGTATAGGGTTTGCCCATTGGGGGCACACGTTGACCACCAGCATGGGTTGGTGACGGGGTTTGCGATTGACAAAGGGGTCGATTTGTGGTGGACCCCCTCTGGCTCCCCCTGTTTAGGGGGAGAAAACCGTAGCGTAGTAAAGCTGGACAGTGAGACGTTTGCAGGACATGTGGAATTTGACATTGCGACACCAACGCTGGTGAAACAGGGCAACTGGGGTGATTACGCCCGAGGTGCTAAGTTCGCACTGCAAAAGAGATTTAAGCTGGAGACAGGCATTACAGGAACTATTAAAGGGTCTTTACCAGTAGGAGGATTGTCGTCATCGGCAGCGGTGCTGATAGCTTATGTGATGGCATTTGCGAAAGCGAACAATATTAGTTTGGCTCCGTTTGAGGTGATGAAGATTGCATCGGAGGCTGAACGAGAGTATATTGGACTGAACAATGGCCTGTTGGATCAGGCTTGTATAGCTTTGGGAAAGAAGAATCATCTGCTGATGCTGGACTGTGAGAGTGACGAATATCGTGTTATCCCTAAGCCTGCTGAAATGCCAGACTTTGAACTGGGTATTTTCTTCAGTGGACTGACACGCAGTCTGATATCATCTGACTATAACCTCCGTGTAACAGAGTGTAAGACGGCAGCATGGACGGTACAGGCATACGAGAATGTGCCACTGAAGACGCATGATAAGACATTCCTTCGTGATGTGCCAGAGAGTATGTACAAGCGTAACCGCGACAAGATGCCGCCTCGCTTTGCTCGAAGGGCGGAGCATTTCTATGGTGAGCATAAACGTGTTCGTGAGGGCATCACTGCATGGGAGTCAGGTAACTTGGAGTGGTTCGGTAGCCTTGTCAAGGCTTCTTGCGAGAGTAGCATCCACAACTATGAGTGTGGTAGTCCAGAGCTTATCGCCATCTACGAAGCCATGCTCACCACTGACGGCATCTATGGAGGTCGCTTCTCTGGAGCAGGATTCAAAGGTGCCTGCATCGCCCTCGTTGATCCCACGAAGAAGGAACAGATAGAAAAGGAAATCACAGAGAAATACCTCGCCAAGTTCCCACAGTATAAGAATACCTTCAAGGTATATTTCTGCAAGAGTGATGATGGAGCGAGATTTGTTTAACGAACACGAATCTCACAAATCTAACGAATATTCGTGCAATTCGAGTAATTCGTGTTCCAGAAAAAAAGAAAAATATGAAATGTGTTGTAATAGCAGCGGGTTACGCCACAAGGCTGGGTGAGTTGACGAAGAACTTCCCTAAACCATTGCTGAAAATTGGAGAGAATACTATCTTAGGAAGGATGTTGGACGATATCGACAGAATTCCTGAGATAGATGAGCATATTGTCATTACAAATCATAAGTTCGCACCGATATTTGAAAAATGGAAGAAGGAAGAGGGCAGATGGCAGAAGCCCATCACGATTGTTGATGATGGTACAGAGACAAACGAAACTCGTCTTGGAGCTGTATGCGATTTGTTGTTTGCAATGGATAAACTCCACATCGATGATGATTTGCTCGTTGTTGCAGCAGACAACCTGCTATTCTTCTCATTCCAGGAGTTTGTGAACTTCGCCAAGGAGAAACAGACCAGTTGCATCATGTGTCATGAGCAACCCTCAATAGAAAAGTTGCAAAGGACAGGTGTGGTGGAATTGGATGAGAATAACAAGGTGTTAGGCATGGAGGAGAAGCCACAGGTGCCTAAGAGCCACTGGGCAGTACCACCATTCTATATCTATCTAAAGAAAGACCTTGATTTGGTACGTCATTCAGTTGAGAATGGCTGCGGCAAGGATGCTCCGGGTAATCTTGCTCACTATATGGTGGAGCATACTAGCATGCATGCCTGGCCCATGAGCGCAGGACGTTTTGATATTGGCAGCCTCGATACATATTATGAGGCCGTTGAGAAATATGGTAAGTAACGAACACAAATTACTCGAATCTAACGAATAAAAATTTATTATATGATGAAAATTGCAGTTGCAGGAACAGGTTACGTTGGCATGAGTATAGCAACACTGCTTGCTCAGCATAATCACGTGACGGCTGTTGACGTAATTCCTGAGAAGGTGGAGA
Source organism: uncultured Prevotellaceae bacterium (assembly GCA_902775075.1). The sequence goes on from CACYKX010000050.1 coordinate 2,438, forward strand.
AAATCAACAAAAAGATCTCGCCTATTCAGGATGAGTATATTGAGAAGTATTTGGCAGAGAAGGAGCTTGACTTGACGGCAACGCTGGATGGTAAGGCGGCCTATAAGGATGCTGACTTTGTGGTGATTGCGGCTCCGACGAATTATGACCCACAGAAGAATTTCTTTGATACGCATCATATCGAGGATGTGATTGACTTGGTGTTGAGCGTTAATCCTGATGCCGTGATGGTGATTAAGAGTACCATCCCCGTGGGGTATTGCCGTTCGCTGTATGTGAAGTATGCGCTGAAGTTCTTGACTGATCCAGAGTTGAAGGGAAAGAAGTTTAACTTGCTATTCTCGCCGGAGTTTCTGCGTGAGAGCAAGGCACTGTATGACAACCTTTATCCCTCTCGCATTATCGTAGGCTATCCGAAGATTCTACCTGCTGATAGAAACAGGAAGTGGGATGAGGAGAATGCTGCCATCACGGCTATTGGGAATCCTGAGGCAGAAGAAAAGGCCAAGACGTTCGCCGGACTGCTACAGGAAGGTGCTATCAAGGAGAATATCGATACCTTGTTTATGGGCATGACCGAGGCAGAGGCCGTGAAGTTGTTTGCAAATACATATCTGGCTTTGCGTGTGAGCTATTTCAATGAGCTGGATACGTATGCAGAGGTGAAGGGACTGGATAGTCAGGCTATCATATCGGGCGTAGGTCTGGATCCGCGTATTGGCACACACTATAATAATCCTTCGTTTGGTTATGGTGGTTACTGTCTGCCTAAGGACACTAAACAGTTGCTGGCCAACTATGCTGATGTGCCTCAGAATATGATGACAGCTATCGTGGAGAGTAACCGTACGCGTAAGGATTTCATTGCTGATGAGGTACTACGCAAAGCTGGATATTATACTGCCAACAGTGACTGGAATGAGAGTGCTGAGAAGGATGTGACCATTGGCGTGTTCCGTCTGACGATGAAGTCTAATTCTGATAACTTCCGCCAGAGTGCTATCCAGGGCATCATGAAGCGTGTGAAAGCAAAAGGTGCCAATGTCATCATCTATGAGCCTACGCTGAAGGATGGCGAGACGTTCTTTGGGTCGAAGATTGTGAACAACCTCGATGAGTTCAAGAAGCAGAGCGATGCCATCATTGCCAACCGCTACGACGAGGCACTGGATGATGTACAGGAGAAGGTCTATACAAGAGACATTTTTAAGAGAGACTAATCAAGAATTTGAATTAGAGGATGAAAACCATATTAGTTACAGGAAGTGCTGGATTTATTGGCTCGAACTTGGTGCTACGCTTGTTTAAGGAACTGAGCGAGGGTACTATTGTAGGCTTGGATAATCTGAATGATTATTATGATCCGACACTGAAAGATTATCGCCTCAGTGAGATTGAGAAGGCTAAGCCAGCGGGAATTGAATATGAGTTCGTCAAGGGTGATTTGGCTGACAAGGCGTTGATTGATGGCTTGTTTGAGAAGTACCACTTTGACGTGGTAGTGAACCTTGCTGCACAGGCAGGTGTACGTTATAGTATCACCAATCCTGATGCCTATATTCAGAGCAATATGATAGGCTTCTATAACATCTTGGAGGCATGTCGCCATTACCCAGTGGAACATTTGGTATATGCTTCTTCAAGTTCCGTATATGGTGGCAACAAGAAGGTGCCATTCAGCACAGATGACCGTGTGGATAATCCTGTGTCGTTGTATGCAGCTACCAAGAAGAGCAATGAGCTGTTTGCTCACTGTTATTCCAAGTTGTATGATATTCCCACAACGGGCTTGCGCTTCTTTACGGTATATGGTCCTGCCGGTCGTCCAGATATGGCGTACTTTGGTTTTACCAACAAATTGTTGAAGGGTGAGACCATCCTGTTATTTAACTACGGCAACTGCCGTCGTGACTTTACGTATGTTGATGACATCGTAGAGGGCGTATATCGTGTGATGCAGAAGGCTCCAGAGCGCAAGAAGGGTGAGGATGGACTGCCCATCCCTCCCTATGCAGTATATAACATCGGTGGTGGTCAGCCCGAGAACTTGCTTGATTTCGTGAACATCCTGCAAGAAGAGCTGGTCCGTGCCGGTGTCCTTCCAGTTGACTTCGATTTCGAGGCCCACAAGAAGCTTGTTCCCATGCAGCCCGGTGATGTACCCACCACCTATGCCGATGCCACCGCCCTTGAACGTGACTTCGGGTTTACACCCAAGATAACGTTGCGAGAGGGACTGAGGAAATTTGCAGAATGGTATAAAGATTTCTATAGCCACAAATGATGGTAATCGAACGAATTTAGCAAGTAGCAAGATACAGACAAGTCGGTCATTGAGCTATTGGTTTGAGAGAGCAACTTCCAATAGTGATATGGCCGCTTGTCGGTTTTTAGAAATGGCATAACGATGCAAGAGACGGCAAACAAGCAGAAGCGCATGACTCTGAAAACTCTTCACGAGATGTTGAACGGGATGAGCGTGGAACTGGCAGAGAAGGTTCATCTGCTGTTCATGGCCAACTATATCGACTACTCAGACTATGACTTCCGTGATGATGGGCAGGTAGAAAGCTATTGCTGGTGCTACAGAGACCTCTTTGAACTAAAAACGAAAGAGTCACAGGAAATCGTGAACAGTCAACTCGTCGAGTTCTTGGATGAGTGGCGGCAGGATGCTCCATCTCGCTATCGGAAGGCAAAGGATGATATCTGCTATTGGATTACCGACGAGTGGTATAGTTTCGAGTCGCCCATGCAGAAGGAGATAGAATCGGCTTGCCAAGCATTTTTGGAGAAGAAAGATGATATGGCTATTGCTTTAGCTTTGTCGCCATTTGCTCGGAAAACGGCAGAACTGGTGAATAGCGGAGCATACGAAGCAGCTGCCGGTAGTTGCTATGCCAACTTCAGATGTCTGGCCAAGACATGCAAGGAGCATGAAGATTGGTTTCGTGGTTTCACTGGTTATGGTGATACCTACACGAAACTGGCGATATTCACCGAGGCAGTAGTGGAACTATACTGTCACCTACGCCAAATGCCAGACCTCTCAAAGCGCATGGCTGATGAGATGGATATCAACCTGGAAGTGTTCAACCTCGAAACCGACTTCTTTGGTGACCTGCACTGCAGCTCCCGCTTCACAGACATGCTCTGTGATGCCCAAGCCCAATACGGGGACTATTCTGTGTTGGATGAGTGCCCCATGTGGGGGATGTGGGTGAAGGAAGGGAGAGAGAATGAGATAAAGGCCCTACGGAAACCGTAGGGAGCGGGGGGCTGAAGAAATAGCGCGATAGAATCGCTGTGCAAGAGACGAAAGAGAGCCGCGATGGTATTACGGTAAACGGGACAAATGATATAATATTAGTTATGGTATTTAAGAGAATATTACATCCTGTAGGTCAAGGGGCATTCTTTACTGAGCAGTTCCTTGATGAGAGTGGTAAAGTGGTATACAACGTGGTGTATGACTGCGGGAGCTTTACCAGTCAGCCAATGCTATTGGAGTATGAAATAAGGAATACCTTTGAGAAGAATGCCCATATAGACTTGCTCTTTATCTCGCACTTTGACGAGGACCATGTGAACGGACTAATGACACTACAGAGTCAAACAAAGATAGACAAAGATACGAAGGTAATAATACCATTTAAATACCCTTATCTACTGATGGTAATGGATGATGATTATCCTACATTGGCAAGGTTCGTGATGCGAATGTTCAATATCGGGGCTCAGGTAATAGGTGTTGATGAAGGCATCAATGAAAACAGACCAGGGGAACCGATAGATATAGACAGACTTGACGGAAACATAACTCTTGGTGGGAAGAATGTTATAAGGCTGGATAAGGTGTTATGGTACTACTATCCGTTTATGCTGCCTGACCAGAGTTCACTACAAAAGGTGTTCGAGGGGAAGGTAAAAGGTATAGTAAATCTAGACAATCCAAATGAGATACTGACGAAACGGAAAGAACTCAGGGATATATACAAGACTATCGGCAAGACAAAAGGTGGCGTTACGAGGATTAACGTGAATGCGCTGTTTATGTTGTCGTTTCCTGCTGTAAATGTTGTTTGTAATACTAACATCTGGCATCAGATAAACTTTATAGGGGGTGCTGAACCTACTTGCTTTTATACTGGAGACTCGAACCTGAAGGGTAATGGGTACGACGAGGTGAAGCAACGTGTGACGGATATTCTTGATTCGTATTCGAAGGGAACCAAGGTTAGCATGATGCAGGTGCCTCACCATGGTAGTGACAAGTGCTTTCCTGAAAAGATGGCCGACAGGACGGATGGATTTTTTGAGTGTGGGTTTGTGAACTGTAATCCGTGGCATAGGCAGAAGGTGTTTGATAGCGGTATCATCGGAGAGTTTACTCGCAATAACAAGATGCTTTTACTGGTTACAGAATGTTACCATTCGAGGGTTGAGGTGATTGCTGAACTATTCAAGATAAAGAGAGACAATGATGTCGATGGATGATTTTTTTAGCAATCCTGCGGTGGTGGAACTGCCGATAGAAGATGAAGGGTACATGTATGATGCGAACTATCATGTGAGGGTGATAGTGGATTCGGAGGCTGAAATAGTACCCGTAGAATTGAGAGATAGCTTTGCATGGTTTGTTGATAAACTTCCCTTTATGGAGATGGAGGTTGGCGATGATGGAAGCTACAGATGCTCCATACAAAATACAACGCAAGTGCGGACAAAACGGAAGTTCAGACGTTTGGTAGCTAGCATATTGAGCCTGATAGACTATGGCGTGAATCATGGTGCGACCTTGTTTATCAGGATAGATGAGAATAAGGCTGTGGGGGAATCGGAAAACAGATTGAAGTTCGCGAATGTTGCCAGCAAGGATGTGAGAATAAATACTAAACTACTGATGGGCGTGCTGAAAGAAATGGGCGAGAATAGAGAGTTGAGCGTTTGTGTAAAGGTGGAAGGATGAAAGTAGACTGGATGATGTCGACGCTGATGAAGATTGTGGAAGGAGAGATGAGAAGTATGAGATAAACTCGATGGGGAAACCGGCAAGGGCAGAGAGACTGCTGTTAAGGTTGCGATGGTATCGCAACATACGAGAACAAAGAATAAATGCGAGACACTGGTCATGATTCAAGATAAATTGATGCTCCTTAACACAAGAATATGTCCAGGAGCATCCTAAAAGGCTCATAAAGAGCAAGCGTTTTATAATAAAATGTCATTCGGACAGGGCCGAAATCTCTGAATAGGTGTTTGTTAGATGAACCAACCTATTAAGGTCGCTAACAAGCGAGCAATCTCTACTATCTTCAAGAATAGCTCATGTCGTTGTTTCTTTGTCATTCGCATATTTTTTTCTCTAAATTAGCGTGCAACTATGCGACAAAAATTATTGCATTACAATTAAATTATTTCTTTTGAAAAGGCTCAAATGGTATTATTATGAGTTATCCGAAACTTGATAGAAAAACTAAAAACTATTGTGGGGTCATCTGTAATGAAGTGTTAGCCAAAAGAAAGGGAAATAAGAAACTCACGAAGTGGGACTACCCCGCAATGGCGGTGTCTTGTTCGGAAGATCCAAATAAAAGTGGCGTTTCTGACTATTCACGAGGTGTCGTTGACAGAAGCTATAGTTCACCATACGCCCATGAGTTAAAAGATGCTCTCATGGTAGTTCTTCGTAGAGAAGGAAGACCAGAGCAATTAGGGTCGAGGACAAATTGCGGTAATAGAATTGGGCGGTGTGCAGAGCAACATGCAGCCAATAAGCTGATGACAACAAGAAAAAAAACAATACCTCTCGGAGATATTTGTTTTAGCAAGGCACTTAGACCAAGAACTCTTGAAATAAGGGACTACTGTAACAATTGCAAAAATGTATTTCCATCTCTATAATAAGATGTATCCAGAAAGCGAGTGGTCAACACGTGATATAGATTGGTTCGTAAAAATCGGTGATATTTATATCCATGGTGCGTCAAATGGTGGCGTACTGCCTTCTATGATTACTAAAGGGCAGAATCGTCAAATTCAACAGGCTGTGGCCAAGATGGATTATCTGTATGCGGATAGTGAGAATGATATCTTTGTCAATAGTGATTATGTAAATCAGAGGTTGAAAGGGCAAAAGCGACTACTTGAAACCGATGGAGATAATTTCTCGCCATATAACGCTTATATTGCCTCATTTAAAGATATGGCAAGAAAAGGATTCTATTCGTTCGACAGAGAAATTGCTCCTACTATTGAAGAAGACACACGAAGACAATTTCAACTACGATATGTTTTGATAGCCTGCCCGAGACAATTACGAGCTAATAAACTCCCCAATATAGAAAACGTACCAGAAATTGAGTACAATGCTAAGTTATTTGAAGATTGTCTTGTTAACAGAAAGGAACTAAGTATTTCATTGAATGCTGTCAATAAAATGTGGCGACTAACATGTATTGAAAGACGATTACTGCGCAAAAAAGGTAATGATAATCCATCGTTCTTATGAGAGTTGTAAATAATTGCAGAGGGAACCATATAGAAGAGGTCAAGGATTTGCTGGCCAATAGCAGCAAAGCATTAATAGCGAGTCCTTTTATCTCGCTGACTGTTATCGATAAGATGAAGAATTGGCTTACATTCGGATTCCATGAGTTAACCTTGATAACGACGCTGAAGGAGAAGGATCCTGACCAGTTAAGAAAGGTTCCCGTGTTGATGGAACTGTTCCGACTGAAAAAAACACGAGGATTCCATCTGACAGTAAAAATTGATAATCAGCTTCATGGGAAGGTATATATCGGTATGAGGGATGAAAACTTTACAGGTGCGATTGTTACATCAGCCAACTTTACTGATAACGGGCTTGAAAACAATCATGAATGGGGAATTTTCTTTAATGATCAAAAGGAAATATCGAAATGAAGATGAAACAATGGATTGATGACAATCCGAAGGAAGATGTTAAATCTCCATCTATTGATGTTAGTTTCATTGATATGATAGAAAAGCCCATTGTTAATAAAGCCAGTTTGACCTATTGGCTGAAGCCTTTGGGAAAAAGTCCTGATCCTGTACCTTCAACAAGATTGTTTGGAGATGAAATGCATCAAATAACTTTCACTACCAAGAATCCTCGAGGTATTGTAGAAGGTGATATTTTACTGGCATATTCGGTAGTTACGCAACAGATTATATCTGTGTTTGAAGCAACTGATGAAAGAGGTGTGTTGACCGAGTTTGCTAATCTTGGTGATGAGCGATGGCCCAACTATATTTGGTGCAAGAATCTGTCTCCAGAATATGGAGCCAGCTGGCCTGTAAAGGGATTGACTTTCAGAAAATTACGAGAAGATTTCTTGAAACGATACCCAACCATGACTATTTTACCATCTGGCAATAAACTGAATGGAATGCAATGGGGGGCTGATCATATTAAGTGTACACCAGAATTTGCTGAATATGTGCTTACGAGAATTAAGGAGGAACCTAAGAATGAATGATATACCTAAAAAAAATAGTTAAACCAACATTTGATTCCATTCATCAGTTATGGGATTGCCGCATGTGGGGCGTGAAAGGTATTGATAATGTTGGTAATGATAATAGGTTTCACTTGGAATGTGACAAATTGCTTTTTTCATACAAAAGTACCTATTCAAATTCCATAGTGGAGTCGTCATCAAGTGATATTATCTTAAATGACGGATATAGGGAATTTATAATACCCCAATGGCATTATGCATACACGGGTAGGACTGTAGCTGATGGTAAAACGGAACAGGAACTGAACCTCCAGGTGTCTCACTTAGAACAGTTATCCATGTCTGATAAAACATTACCGCACTATTGGCGTTATGTTTATGCTGTTAGCGATAGTGAGTGGTTCCTAAAAATCAGCGCAATACCATATCAAACCGAGAGCGGATGTCATTATATGCATGGACTTATTCCATTAAGTGTTGATAGTCAGGATTTGTGTATTTTCTATGACAGAGGGGAGAAATCCATGATTATAGAAAGTTCGTCACCATTGACTGAAGTGGAAATGGATAGACTCGTTTTGGCAGTTATTGTTGCTCTAGGTCTTGTTATTGGAAAATATTATGGAGGTTGTAGGTTTAAGGTTGCCAGTGATGATAAGCAATTTCATCAGATATTAGGTATTATTGTGGATAATCTTAGACCATCAAAATGGTGCCCTTATAAGATTTTTGATACAGAGAGAACACAGATAATATCTATGTTAGGTATGCATGACTATCAGGAATATGCTAAAGATGAAGTAACAGCAACTGATAAAGATGGCATATTTTGGTATTATGATGGCAATCCCGTCGGCTTAGATGCATTTCAAAAACTTTCAGAACTATTGTTCAAAGACGATGATATGTATGTTGGTGCTTCTATGTTGCTTGATGGTAGCATGTTGGATGCGGTCTATCAAGTTCCTTTCTATTGCGTCTCAATAGAAACAATAACGTCTTCTCTGATGAAGGGAGTTACAAAAACACCACCCCCAATGAGCTGGGATGATTATAATGAAAAGGTGTTGCCAGCCCTTAAGAAAGTTGTTGATGAGATGGATATTATTCCCAATGCTGCTAAGGAAATATATAAAAATAAGCTCGCGAACATGAATTATCCGCCTAATGCCGATAAACTTACGTTAAGCTTTGAGATATTGGGGTATGTATTGACTGATGCAGATAAAGATGCTATTAATAAAAGAAATAAGTCATTTCATGGTAAATTAGTGAGTGGAAGTAAGCCTCTTATAGATCAAAGTGAGGACATGCTGGCTTTAGGTATGAGATTGCATAAACTTTGTTGTATCTTACTGTTATTAGCATCTGGCTTTCATGGCAAAATACTTAATAATGAAGTGATTTTCGGTATCCAAGAAGCATGTGCCAGAAAGGAACATGCTTATGTGGAAATATGAAGAAGGAGAATGAATATTTTTAGTATTGTTGGATGATGTGAAAGCATTTTACTAACAGTAGTATAGAGAAACAACGAAACATTTGGATCAATATCTAAAGGATATATGATGATTCCACAAGATGTCATAGATCGGCTTCAAGAGCTCAATATTGAGAAGGTGGCCACAAAACTGGGTATGGACGTTAAAAAACATAAGGCACTATGCTTTATGCACAATGACCATACTCCCAGTTTAAGGTTTAGTGCGACAAAGAATATGTTTTTCTGCTTTGTCTGTGACAAAGGTGGCGGCCCCATTCAATTGGTGATGGAGTACGAGGGGTGGTCTTTTCAAGATGCTTGTTTATGGCTTGCTAAGGAGTTCAATGTCATCATTCCTGATAATAATAGGTATGTCAAACCCGTAAAAAATACAATCAAAAAAGTGCATTTGTCAAAAAAAGATGAATCCGAATATTATGTTGATGAGGAGATTATTACGTGGTTGATTGAGAAAGCTGGTCTGTCGGAAACCGCCCATAAGTTCTTGTTTGAAGAACGTCATTTCAAGAAAGAGGTTATCATAAACCTCGACATTAAGTCGGTAACTGACTCCAAGAAGGCAAAAGATTTACTTATATCTAAATTTGGAGAGGAAAGATGTGTGAAATCAGGGATTATCAGACGTGGTGAATATGGTACTTACTTCTATTTCTACACACCTTGCCTGCTTTTCCCATATTATGAACAGGATGGAAGATTAGCAGGAATTCAATCAAGGTATTTAGGGGATAAGAAGGATGTACCAAGATTTCAGTTTCTGGCTGCACAGAAGGCCAGAGTGTTTAACCTACCTATTCTTAATACGCTGCAAAGGGGTGATAAGCTCTATATAAGTGAAGGTATAACCGATTGTTTGGCTATGTTGTCTTCTGGACTAAAGGCTGTGGCAATACCCAGTGCTACCATTCAACCTTTAGAAGACTTGGTACTGCTGAAGAATTATGATTTGCACATGTATCCTGATCAGGATGAGACAGGTCAGAGGGCATATATGGAATTGAGACGTTTCTTTGTGAATAACTATTCAACAGTAAAAACGGAGAAACTGCCAAAAGGAATAAAGGATTATTGCGAATATTATATGTTAACACAAGAAGCTGATGGCAAAAGATGATAAGAATCCTGCGGTAACTGCAAAAGAGGAATATACTTTTCAGTTGCTGCTGAATGACATCCAGGAGAGCGCACTCGAAAACGAGGAAGACGGGCAGTCTGGTGACAAAGCTGCCCGTGAGCGGCAATCTAAATTGATTGTCATGCAAATGCTCATTGATAAGTCCAACGAGTATAACGACTATAGTCACCGTGATGACGAGAAGTTGAGGAATGCCATTGATGTCATGGTAAACAATGACGTTCATTTGGCGGGATTTATCTTCTTTGTCTCACAGAATCCGCAGTTTGATTATTCTTGGAATTATCTGAGAAAACGTGAAAACAGCTATAAGGAGTTTCTTGTAGAGGGCATTCGTTTCCTAGCTAGTGTGCTTGCAGATGCCAATATGCTTGCTGGAAAGCCTCGAACACAAAAAGATGTTCATGTGGTAATGAATGACATCATTGATATCTCTTTGACAAGGGAAAAACCTTTCGTTAAAGCTAGTGTTTTATGGGAGAACTTCCATCGGCTGGCTATGCTGAAAAGAAACTATCATCTGACGGTGAAATGCAAGGAGTGCATTCTGGTAACAGGCATAAGAAAAGTAGCTGCTGATGCTGAGAAACTTATAGATTCGGCCTTGAACATGCTTGGGAACAAATGAAACGATTCAGAATGATGGAGCAAATGAAGCTTTTAGACAAAATACTTGACGAACGGAATATTTTCAATTCGATATTCTGTTTGGAGTCGTATGTGTTTGATAGAGGACTATTGGATACGGACAATCCTGTTATATCTTGTACAGAGGATGGCGAAATAGTTGGAACCATCGCAGGAAATGACCTCGAACTATTCTACGCCCTTGCAGACAAGTATAATGTTGAACTGATAGAGAAAGTGATAGCCTTATGTCAAGTGAAACTGAAAAGGGTGTTATCGGATAAAGACAGTCTTTTTAGTGCGAAAGTTTATTTCAAACTGAAGAACTATGATGCGGATACCCAAACGCTGAACTTCAGGCCAATGCACACGGCCAGGCTGATTGACCAGATTTGTATGGTGAGTATCCTTAATTGCCTGATGTTTGACGATGACCTTGGCAAGGGAGAACGAAAACTTTCGGACCTTTCCAAGTTACTTCCACATAACTTCTACGGAAATATACCATGCACAGATGTTCAGTACCTGTTCCACAGGTGGCAGACGAAGTACAAGGAATACACGAATGAGGTTATAGAGCACTGCAGAGCGTATCAGCAAAATCATAGCTATTTGACTGAGGTGAGCCTGGACATCAAGAATTTCTTTCCTTCTATTTCGCCAAAGATGCTATATGACTATATCGTTAGCAAACTGTCGAAAACCTATGAGAATGATAAGGACATGTTGGGTATGGCTGTCGCAAAACTCCTATATTTCAGGATAGACAAAAAGAATGTGGAGCCTTGGAAGGATTACTATTATCCAGTAGGCACTGATTTGACAGGAGTAGAGGAATATATGAATTGTGGCATTCCACAGGGTTTGCCGCAGTCATATTTTTTCGGCAATCTATGTATGATTGAGGTGAAACGGTTGCTAATGAAAGACGAATGCTTCAAAGGTGATGCATATTTCTATGTGGATGATTCGGTCATCTATATACAGGCAAAGCTGGATGATGAAACCTTCAAAGAAAAGATAAGCAATCTGAACACAAGTCTTGAAGAATGGTGTAAAGAGAAAGAAGATTCGCCAAGTGACTTGGAGAAGCATATTGGGACGGAGTGTTTAACTTTCCAGAAGAAACTAAGCTATAACATCCATTTCCATGAAGATGGAAAAAGTGTGTTTACGCATATTGATGACACAGATAACCAGTATGGGCCAATAGTGAACATTACGCGCGAGACCTATATGAACTCAAATTTGGCCTACAATCTGGATGAAGTGGATGATCATGTGTCTCTTCAGAAGCTGGAAGCTCTCGATAAAGTTATATCGAAGGAGATAAAGGAACTGACGAAGAAGCAGAAGGAAGGCGAAGAAAATGGGAAGAAGGGTAATGCGGTCGATTCCAGACTGAAGTTGCTCAGACGTTTCAAGAAGTTCTTCCTATACAGGAACCGACTCCTAAAAATCAGAGAGGCCGGAGGTCCCAATGATGATATTCAGGATGAGTTCAGAACACGCTTTTTGGCAAAGTCGAATGATGCGGCATCGTTCTTTGAACAATTTGATGAAGATATTTTCTTGTCAGAGTACCGTCTGCTGATACAGAAATTGCCTAAAAAAGGTGCAGAGAACTTCGGACAGGAGATTGCGGACTTTGAAACCGGACTAATGCTGTCCTGCCAAGAGCAATTAGAAGGACGGCAGCAATATCTGTTCTATGCCAAAGATGCTCGAACCGCCTGTATGATGAAATCGTTGACACAAGACAGCTATGCTTCACTGGTAAAATGGGCAAAAGAGAACTTCAGTGGTTTGAAAAGCATGGATCCTGGCAAGCAGATGTCCAAGTTCAGGGAATTCCTCCTGCCTGCGGAGGCAGAGGGCAATGATATAAACCTGCAACGAATCTTTGGAATGCAAGTAGATGGGTTTGAGGGAAAGAAATTCACTCGCTTTGTGATGAAGGCTTCGGCAGAGTACCAGCGGAGGATATTGAATGTTTATTTTTCAGAGATTATGGATGTTGCACCGTCGGATGCTCTTGCCTTTACGAAGATGAATGCCAGAAGACTACGATATTCGGAGTTGCGGATACTGGCATATTTGAGAAACCAGAAATTCGATTTGGAGGTTTTTGAAGAGTTCATAGAGCACATCAAGGAGAAGGATGTCTCGAATCAGATGGGAATAGACATGGGTATTTTGGAGGTGCTGAACATCTTTATCAGGAATGTAAGCAAGCCAGAATGGGTAGATACACTGATAAAGACCCACAGGCTGACAAAAGGGCTTTGGTATAACGGCTCCAAGTTCCTAAATTCCTATACGCTGCATAATGAAGAACACGCAGTCACTCTTATTACTAAATCGCTGGAGTTGACGAATAGGATTGATTACTTCGTGTTGAAAGATATCGATTTCTATATTCTGTTCTTGGCCTGTTATCTGCATGATATTAGCATGGTAATTCATCCTGACTTGGGCAGGTTGAGTTCTGAGAACGGAAAGAATCTGGTGCTGATTTCTGAGTTGATGAATCAGATGGAGGATGCAGTAAGCGAGTTTGGTAAAATCGATCTTAAGGATAAGAAGAATTCCAGATATAAGAATGCAGGACGATTCTTGGTAGAAGTGTTCAATCAGGTGTATGGCTACTTTGAAACATTGGTAAGAGACAATCACGCCAAAGATAGTGCAAAGTTTATACGAGATCGTTCTAATTCGCTTCTAAACTACTTAGAACCGACATTGCTGTCGTTTGTTGCCAAGGTTTCAGAAAGTCATGGCTATGATGCGATGGATGTATATGGTCTGAAGTCAAGGGCCAAGGATGACACCATCAGTATAAAGTACCTGATGATTCTTATTAGGATGGCAGACTTGCTGGATGTAGCCAATGACCGGGTAAACTATCACTTGCTGCGGCAAAATTTGAAGAACCTGTCTCAAACATCCAAGTTCCATTGGATTTCCCATTTGGTAACGGACAAGATAGAACTTGATACAGATTACGTCACTGATGAAAAAGTGGCGATGGGCGACAAACCGATCACTGAAATCATCAATTTGAAACTCTACTTGAATTTCAAACAACTGACCGTGGCAAGAAAGACGATGAAGTGCCAGGGATGTCAGATGGAAAAGGGCGAGAATAGCCTTGTCATCAGAATACATGGTGGTGATAACCGCACAATGGTGTGTGATGAAAATCAGTGTATGGTGTTATGCTGCTGGATGATGCGTAAGCATGATTGGTTGGTAAAGGAGTTGGGCGCACTGAAGGAATATCTCTTCTCTGTGAACAACTCCCTGTTCAAAACTGAAATCAATTTCGTCATTAACTATCGTGATGACATGAAACTTGATGCTGATATGTTTGACAGCGTACAGGACTATTTGGATGCGTAAAATATTAAATTCTCAAATTTATTTTGTAGATTCATATATTTTTTATATCTTTGCAACCGTGAATGCATTGTGTATTCTTTGTTCTTTGGCTATCTGGCTTCGTTGCATTGCCAGCGGTATATGATGACCCTGTGATAACTGTACTTTCGTTAGCAAGTGCAGTAATGAGAGTGATAGGAAATATTTACAAACTTTTTACAATCATAGGAGGAAGGCAAATGAGAAATCTAAGCAATATAATCAAAAAGAAGTTGACAGCAGGAGTAGAGATGCTCCTGGTAGTGGGGAATATGGGGGAGGCTATTGTGTACCCACTGCCAAGTAACGAGGTGTTAGTATATTCCCCCGCCAAATATTCTTCAACTTTATATAATTACCCTTCTCACATTTGGTGAGGAGGGTTCTATTGTATATATACAAGCTTGCCTGTAGAAGATATATTAAGAAAGAGTTTTCTTTTTATACGATGTGAATTAGAATATGACGCAAGATGAGAAATGGATAGTGAGGTATCTGGATGTGATGGGGTTTCTGGATGAGAATCACAGAAATCCGTCTAAGCACCGAATCGAGGAGCATGATATGCTTAATTGGCTGAAGGCTAACCGTAAAGCCTTAAATGCAGGGAAGATGAAACTGGAGAGGGTAGAGAAGTTTCGAAAACTTCTGGAAATGACGGAACTTTATAAACGTAAGAATCAGTATCAATAAATCATGTCAAATTCCAACAACGTAAAATACACGCAAAGAGGTGAACGCGCTGCGATGGGGGGCTACCTGCCGCAGTACGATGCGTTTGCCATTGGTGTATATGATGCCATGCAAGCCGGAGTTCTAGAAGAAATCCGTGTGGCAGACATGGAGGACAATGTTGGGAAATTGGATGATATAGTATATGCCACACAAGATGGCGTACATGCATATCAACTGAAATACAGCAAGACGGAAGCACAAATGGCTTATCCTGCCTTCAGAGATTTGATAGGCGACATAGTAGAAGGATGGCGCAAGCTAAAGAAAACATATGTTGACAAAACGGTATATCCCTACCTGATGACGAACAAGAGTCTGACAGAGGGTGATAATACCATTAAAGCACTTGTGGATAAAGACGCAGGAGGCTTCAAAGCATACGAACATGAAGTGCTGGAGAAACTGAAATCAGGTGAACCTATTGATGCAAAATGGGATAAGGCGGTAAAGGAACTGCAAACCAGATCAACCCTAACGCAAGAGGAATGGGGCGAATTCTGGAAGGTGTTCACATTTTTGCATGACTATGCCCAGGAGACAATTGAGATAGCAAGGGCTAACGAAGACCAGCGCACCTACGACATCATTTGTATCAACAGGATGATACAGGAGATGGCTGCAGGAAAGGGTTATCAGATAAAGTTGACGGTCAGGGAGATTATTACCCGCTTGAATTGGGAAAAACGCTTTGAAACGAAGTTTGACCACAATCTGAATGTTCCAGAAGATTCATACGTGCCAAATGCACAGGGTTTGTCCTTGTTGGATGCTGCAATTCAAGGAAAAACCAGAGGTTATGTATTCTTGAAAGGGTCTCCGGGTGCCGGTAAGTCAACTTTACTGACACAGTGGACAAGGAACATCAAGAACCCCTCGGTGAGGTTTTATGCCTTTGACTTCTTGAATCCTTCGTCGCAAAGGAATAATGACAGCAGTCGTGGCAGTGGGCTGATATTCCTGCATGACATCATACTCCAGATACGCGAAACGGGAGTGGAGGGTAATAGAACGATATTGCCCAATATGGACGCTGAAGCCCTGAGGAATAGATTCTATGCACAGTTAGATGCTATTTCCGAGCAGTTCAAAAAGACAGGAATTCCATTTGTAATCATTGTTGATGGGCTTGACCATATTACAAGAGAATACACAGCGTGTCTGCAAACGCTGATGAAGGTGCTGCCTTCACCGACGGACATTCCTGAAGGTGTTGTCTTTGTGCTGGGTAGTCAGCACTATGACCATTTAGGGCTCAACCCTGCTATAGAGAAAGAAATTCTGGTGGCAGGAAACTTAGTGGAGATGCCATCCTTAAGTCGGGATGAATCTGCTAATTTGTGCAAAAAACTCTTGCCTCCAGCACTGATAACAGAAGAAGTACAGGAGAAATGTTGGAAGAAATCGCTTGGACATCCGCTGTATTTACGTTACCTCCTGAATCATATTGTGACGGCAGGTGTAGCGGTGATTGAAACATTGGATGATTCTCCTGAAGGTGTTGAGGACTACTATGCACGAATTGTCGGGACACGCCTCGAAGATGTTGATGTGAGGGATGCGCTGGGCCTTGTGGCAAGAATAAGCGGGAACATATTGCTGGATGACGTTCGGGATTTGTGTAAAAAGAATGCCTTGCTGGTCATAAAAAACCAGATGTGGCATCTGTTCAAATATGATGAGGGAGGGCAGTCGTTGGCGTTCTTCCACAATTCATTCCGCCAATATCTGTTGAACAAGACAGCTGAAGAGATTCTCACAGGGAAATATTCGAAGACAGAGGAGATAGACTATTATAAACGCTTAGCTGAACACTTCAAGGATGGCTGGGAGAAAGGGTATTACCTTTATTATGCAGAAGAGTATGACCAGTTCTTGACGCAGATGAGTCCTGAAAGGTTGTACAAACAGACCCAGAACTACCGACCGCTATGGAGTGTGACAAGGGATTTGAGAAGGGGTGTCGAAATAGCCAGAAGGAAGAAAGACCCGTACATGCTTGTCCGTTATCTGTTCTTGGAGAATCAAATCTCTCAGATGGATAATCAAGACTATTCTGTGTTATCATTGACGGAAGACTTCATCCATACTGGGCGCAGTACACTGGCTAAGGCTATTGTAAGAGAGGGGCGGCATTTATACTGCTCACAGGAATATGCCATGACATTGGCCGTGGAGTATTTCAACACGGGCGACAAAGACGAAGCAAATCTGTTGTTTGCTCTTTCCTATCCCGAATTCCTTTCACATAAGCCTGAAGACCGTCGTAATACATACCGTGAACTCAAAGATAAAAAGGAATATCTGGCAGATTGGGTTCGAACGGCAGGCTATTTCCTTGAATGGGCTGACATAGAAAGGCAGATTGCCATATTCATCCCTTATCTGACGGAGCTTGCTGCACACGATAATGAGAGTTTTGATGTTGATGAATTTAGGCATAGGCTGATACTGTCGTATTTAGAGTCTCTGACAGCGCAGAATCGCTGGGATGAATTTGAGGCAATGATATTGTCGCTTGGAAAAAACAATGCTTCCTTGTATGTTGCATTCAGTGCTTATGACAATGCCATAATTCATCTGAGTCAGCAAAAGGGTGACAAGTCGCAGTTGACCCGCTATTTCTCAGAGGAAGAAAAGGTTTATGCTGCCCTGCCTCAGGATAGTATCCACAATATGGTGATGGCCAATCTGACGGAACGGAGTAATCAAGTGGCTGAGACAGTAATGGGTTATCTCAACAAGGTTAGATGGGAAGATATTGGCTCCTATTACATGGACGTTAGCCAGAAGTTTGAAACCATCAAGCCGCATATCTTCTATGTGAAGACCAGAGCCAAGTATGGGGTCTTAGACAAAATGACTTCTTTGGTGCCGGACAACCCGGATCATGAGGACAACGATCTGATGGTGAATTATGCAAGACGTGTGTTCAGCATAGCCCAGATGGCTGGGAAGGCATTGGTGGGGGTGACGGATGCCGGTTTCTTGAAACTGGTTTCGTTGAGCCTCGGTTATTTTGACACATTAGAACCTCCGCTCGCTCAGCATAACAGATATTCTTATCCCATCTCTCAGCAGAGGAAGGATTTCTATGAATTTGTTGTCGAAATGGCCGCAGACTTTGGAGGGGAAATGATAGACAAGGTGGCGCAGGCATTTGAACACTATTTTTCAGAATCTTCGTGTCGTGCGGACGGAGCATCGCAGCGAATGGCCATTATGGCATTATTCAGGGAAGGCTACGACCCAGAATGGTGCAAGTGCCAGTTAGAAAGAGTGGATGGGCTGATTATGACGTGGAAAGACCTTGATGGGCGTGTGAGCGAATCGCTGAAGCAAGGCAAAGCATGGTTGGAGATGGGCTATTATAACAAAGCAGAGGCTTATTTCCACCAAATGATAGAAGAGACATTCGGGGTGGGCTACCGAAAGGATTCACAGCCTACTCTGTTTGCAGAATGGCTGGGGGAAGCAATACAACGGGAGCCGGAACACGCCACAGAACATGTACATTGGCTGACTTCGAGGTTGCGATACATTGACGAAATAGCAGAGACAAGAACAGCATATAGGGCAGCAAACAGGTTGTTGCACGAAACCTTGAAATATAATCTCCGTTCGGGACTTAAACTCGCCTTCTGGTTGCTTGATGAAGAATTTGAATATTATCAGTCTGTGTCGTCTGCGCTGCTGCACATATTATTGGCGAAATCGGAAAAAGCAGAAGAGTATCTTTCGCTGTTCAGACTGTTTACCGACCTGCATCTATATAACGATGAGAACGATGTGTACGATTTAAGTACCTCATTGTTGCAGGCCATCATCACCCACGGCAAGCGCATACTGGGTGGAGACTTCAATAGAGTAATTCCCCAATTGCAGCAAAAGATAAAGACCGAGTGCCCGGAGAATATCGTGGAAGGGCTGTTAAAGAGTCTGGATGAAGTGCTGCTGCCCAAAGAATCGACTCTAAGTGATGACTCTGACAGAGAAAGAGACCAGAAACTGGCAGAAGCTAAAGCATTGCTGGAGAAGGGTCAAATCAGTGCAGCATGGAATGCGGCTATGGAAGCCTTATCGGATTCGACACAATCGGGCTGGTCAAGGTTTTATGATGGTGGATCACGGATTAACATTTGCAAAGTGCTGCAAGAGATAGACCTCCAAAAGGGGCGTGATTTCACTTTGGATTTGTTTGCAAGTGACATTCCTGGTGGTTATGCATACGGGACTTTGCCATATTTGGACGAGATAGTACCCTTGTTGACCGAACAGGTTGATTACAAGCGACTCTTTGATGAAGAGTTTGCATACATGAACAGGATACTGCGGGAGGATACTGTAAACAATGGTGACAAACCAGACATTACACCAGATAACAGCACTGTATGCGAGATAATACGGGATTGGCTGCTGTTTCTTGCTAAAATGCCAGTCATCAGTGTGTCTGAACGGGCAAAGATTCAATTGGCTAGGCTTTATGATGAAACAGACACAGCATTGGCACTTTCTTTTGGCGATGTGGATAATGAATTACTTGGGTTAGAGATTGGGGGCTATCTTGCTGAAATTTGGTCTGCTCGTTTGCCGGAATTCGTTGAACAGGCGCGTAAAAGTGCTGTCTCGCCAAATTATCAATACAGGCTTTACGCTGCGAAAATCCTGAACGCGCTTGGTGAACCCATTCCAGAAGCGCCGCATAAAACGCTGCCAGCTACATATGGTCTCAGTTTTTCTCCGGCAGAAGCAAAACCATTGAGTTGGTTGCCGGGTGAAGACCATTCTTTGGACATTGACTGGAAGAATGCCAGCAGTGTGATGGGTGTTGCCTCGCACTGGAGCGGCTACCTGGCATACTGTGCTGATATAGAACAGCGTACTCTGGATTACAGGGCTGTGGAGTTGATGAAAAAATACGGTATGGCAGGTGATGGAAATGTTGCTGAAGATAAACGCATTATGCATCACTACGACCAAATAGGTTTGAGATGCCCTTACAGAAAAGCACATGCTATAGCCGCGTTGAACGGTATGCTGGAGGTCGCCTCGGAACTGAAGGACGGTGGTGCGGTGAAAGTTCGTTACCATGACAGTGTGTTTGTTTCACGGGATTTCTCAAACATACGCATCATTGCGCAAAGTAAGCCCGACTTTGTCCATAGGCTAGCTCCGGCAGGAGAATGGGGCGTGAATAAAGATTGGATGGACAACGCTGACAAATGCATCAGGTTTAACGAACCATTGCCAGAGTATGACGATGGCATCGTGATAGGAGAGTATACCCATTTGAAGAAAGTTGGTGATAATCCCGCTTTTGAAGAATATGAGGCAAAAATAAGTTTTTTCCCAGATAAGACATATAGTGAAGGTAGTTCTATCTTCGGAGACAGCCCGTTTATGCAGCCTACTTCAAATTATCTCGAATTGGGTGAGCAAGACTCGGAGGCTATTTTACTGAGGGGTGGTTACTATACTGACTTCTCAAACAAGAGCCATTGGATTGCCTTTAATCCCGCTCTTGCTTACACCATAGGATGGATACCATCAGAAGATGGCTGCTTTGCTTGGAATGATGAAAAGGGAGTGAGAATGGTGGAGTCTATATATTGGCAAAGCGGAAATACCAATATGAATACCAGAGACCATTATGAAACCGGAGAGGGATGGTTTATTGTGGTCAGCAAGGAAGCGATGTATGCTATTATGGAAATAGCAACGGTATATGTCCATAAGAAGGTTACGCGTCGGCGGGGTTCCAATCTTGCTGATACGACTCATCAAGCGTACAGCGTAGAAACGATGGAGGGGTAAAGTGTTATGGAGAATATTGATTTAGACCAGAAGTTGGAGTATAAAGGGTACTGGTGGTTGCCCTCTGATCCAGACAAAAGAGTGGCTGGGGTGCTGACGTATTATCCCAATGAGAAGATAGTACTGGAATTATTAGGATGCTTTGGCGAGTATTCTCTTGCTATATTGACAGGTAATAACCAAGAGGATATTGTCTATGGTAAGACGGCAGAAAACAAGGAGATTACGCTGATTAATAATTTTAGGTCGTTGAGTCTTAACTTCAGTGCGGATTTCCCCATCGTGCGGTACACTTGCAACTATATGGTGATAGGGAAGCATGTGGAAGGATTGGACGAAAAACGGAGTTATTGGGCTACTGCGAGAATACCAGAGTTGTCGTTTTGGTGTCAGCCAGAGGCTATTACGACGACCATGTTCTTTGACAAGAATCATAATTCGACAATGACAAATTTGGCGTTCAGTACAAAATTTAGGAGCATGAAGGATATTATCAACAGCGTTGGGGTTAACGAGAATACGACTGTAAAGATAAAGAAGGCTGTGCGATACAATGGAGACCACTTCGCTCCAGAGGTTGAGCAGTATTCCTATCTTGAAATCCGTAAAAAGAGGAAGGTATCGATTAAGGAGATTGTATCTGATATCTTTATGTTTGAGCAGTTCCTTTCGTTGGCGACGCTTAGCATTGTAAAGAGTTCAAAGATTACGTTGTTTGATAAGAGCACTTACCGGCAGGAAGGGAAAACTAGATTTTATAGGGAGATTCACTTTATACATGCTTTCAGTGAGAGAATCAATCTGCAAAGTGCAGACTCGAATAAGTTCAGGAACCTGTTTGATTATCCGACGATTAAGGATGTTTATCCAGAGATAATAACAAAGTGGTATAATGAGCCAATAGAGTTGGCTCCTATACGATATCACTTGATTAGCAGTCTGGAGAAGAAGCTGCTGTATGGGAGTGTTGATTTCTTAATCGTGATACAGGCACTGGAGGGGTTCTGTAGGAGGTTTAGAAGCAGGAAGTATAGGAAGGTGCATGGGTTGCCGGAAAGAGATTATTCGGACTTGTTGGCCATTATGGATAGCCTGTTAGATGAATTCGGTGATATTGAGCTGATACGGAAATGCAAGATTGATAAAGAAGCAGTTGTAGATTCACGAAACTATTACTCGCATTTTATGCCTAAGCAAAAAGATTCAAAGGTACTTGATGGGTATAAGCTATATGAACAGACAGTGAGGTTGAGGATATTGTTGGTATGCAGCGTGCTGTCGTTGTTTGGGTTTGATAATAGTCGAATTAATCAGATAATGAAGGAGAGCAACTCAAAGTTTTTGGAGTTGTAAACTATACTATGGCGTAGCGATAAACGATGTAAGAAGAGAAACTAGATGGGGAAAACCATCGAACACAGTAATAAAGAAAAGGAATGAGGCAGCTCAATACTACATATCATAGCGGGATGGCTGGGTATCTGATGGACTTTGGATTTGGCGGGTTCATTGGGTACGGGAAAGGTGTGTCCGTAGAATTGGTGATGGAAGAGCTGAATATAAGAATGAGGTATTATTAGGACGATAGGCCCTGCGGAGAGGTGCAGGGCTTGGTGACTATCTCAACGGGTGAACCGTTGAGCACTGTTAGTATATGAGCATCCCCCGATTCAGCTTTTCGTGAGCTGGGTCGGGGGATGTCGCGTTTGGTCGGGCCGGTTCACTGGCGGCGGTAGTTGCCGACGACCTTGTAGATCTCTACGATGATGTCCTTGGGGATGCTGGACTCTACGGGAGTGCCATCGACCATCTGCGTGAAGTTGATGCTTTGCTCGTCAGGCTGAGTGACAGACACCTTACGGAGAACTTTGTATTCGCTGGTAACGACAACACAGATGAAATCACCAGGAATATATTCCTTCCATGAACTCAGACGCTTCAGTGCAATGATGTCAGCAGGCATGATGAATGGTGCAAGGGACTTGTCG
>CACYKX010000051.1 GCA_902775075.1 uncultured Prevotellaceae bacterium
AAGGATGGTATGAATATCACAATCTGTCATCGCGATGGTTCTAAGGAAAGAACTAAGATTAAGGAGCTCCATACATTTGAGGGTATGGGACATAAGAAGACCGATTCTGTAATGTCTGGTGATATTTGTGCTGTAATCGGTTTGGAGAATTTCGAAATCGGTGATACTATTGCTGATTGGGAAAATCCAGAAGCTCTTCCTCCTATTGCTGTTGATGAGCCTACTATGAGTATGCTTTTCACTATTAACGATTCTCCATTCTTTGGTCGTGAGGGTAAGTTCTGTACTAGCCGTCATATTCAAGAGCGTTTGGATAAGGAGCTTGAAAAGAATATTGCGCTTCGTGTTCGTCCTGTTGAGGGATATACAGATCGTTGGATCGTTAGTGGACGTGGTGTGCTTCATCTTTCTGTACTTATCGAGACTATGCGTCGTGAGGGTTATGAACTTCAGGTAGGTCAGCCTCAGGTTATCTATAAGGAGATTGATGGTCAGAAGTGCGAGCCTATAGAGGAGTTGACAATTAACGTACCTCAGGAATTTAGCAGTAAAATGGTAGATATGGTTACCCGTCGTAAGGGTGATCTTATCGGTATGGATACAGAGGGTGATCGTGTGAATATCACTTTCGAGATTCCTTCTCGTGGTATTATCGGTTTGCGTACCAATGTGTTGACAGCATCCCAGGGTGAGGCTATTATGGCTCACCGTTTCAAGGAGTACCAACCTTATAAGGGTGAGATCGTACGTCGTACAAATGGTAGTATGATAGCTATGGAGACAGGTACTGCTTATGCTTATTCTATCGACAAACTTCAGGATCGTGGTAAGTTCTTTATCGATCCAGGAGAAGAAGTATATGCTGGTGAGGTCGTTGGTGAGCATGTTCATGATAACGATTTGGTTATCAATGTAACTAAGGCTAAGCAGCTTACCAATGTTCGTGCTTCAGGTTCTGATGAGAAAGCTCGTGTGATTCCTAAGGTAGAGATGAGTTTGGAGGAGTGCTTGGAGTATATTAAGGAAGATGAGTATGTTGAAGTTACTCCTGAGAATATGCGTATGCGTAAGATTGTTCTTGATCATTTGGAGCGCAAACGTTCAAATAAGGATTAATTTGATACAATAAAAAATATTTGAAGACGTTTTATAAGAAAATTAAATTCTTATGAAACGTCTTTTTTTATTAATAGCATTAGTAGTATTTGTTTTGAGAATAGATGCTCAGAACAGAACGGGTACATACTCTATTATACCACGTGTGGGAGTTTGTATTGCTAACATGACCGGGCAAGATTATTATAAAGTGTCTTTGCTAGATGGTGTTCCAGAACATAAAATCAGTTCTAAGTATAATTCCGATTTTATAGTGGGTGTTGATGCACAATACCAAATTCTTGATAAAGTGGCTATTTCGTTAGGTGCTTTCTATACTCGTCAAGGATGTAAATATACAGATGACGCTGAAGAATACCCCCAAGAGGAAAATGTTACGTGGGTAGAACTTATTGAAAATGCTTATAAAGATGTTGATTATCTTAATATACCTTTAGTTGCTCATCTTTATGTTGCTAAAGGATTTTCTGTAAATACTGGTATTCAATTGGGAATTCTTACTTCTGCACATTATAAGTACGAGCAAACTTCCTTTACAGAAATAACAAATAAGGAAACAAATGAGAAGACTATAAACTTTGATAAGAACAAAGAGGGTGAATTGCTGAATCACTATAAAGTGAATCAGAATGTCAAGAACACTTTGAAAAATTTGAGTGTGTCAATACCTGTTGGAGTTTCTTATGAATACCAGAATGTAGTACTTGATGCACGTTACAATATAGATTTAGGTAATTATGCTACAACGGATATTTCAGAGAAAGTAAAGAATAAAGCTTTTTTCTTTACGGTGGGATATAAATTTGATTTATAATATTGATCAATATAATAAAGGCTGTGCCAAGAAGGTGCAGCCTTTACTATGTTTGGTGGAATTTATTATTCTGGATAAACCAAATTTGCTTCAGTGATATTATTGAGCACCTCCTCAAGAAACTTTTTAGCCTCATACTTTGCCATAGGAAGATCATGCAGTAAGTAATTACCACAGTCTTTAGCTGCAGCACCAGGGATCTCGCCATCAAAGTCAGCTACGAACTTAAAAGTACGTTTCATGAGCTCTACAATATCCTTACTTTCCAAATCACCCTTTAATAAAAGATAATTTCCTGTAAGACATCCCATTGGTCCCCAATAAATGACACGATCTTTCCATTCTGCATCATTGCGCAAATATGTTGCTGCCAAATGCTCTATGGTGTGGATAGCACCATTGTGAAGAACAGGCTCGCGATTAGGCTCTTTCATTCTGATATCAAAAGTTGTAATGATATCATTGCCAACCTCGTCTTTACGACTTACATAAATACCGCGGAGTAACTTCTCGTGGTTGATAGTGAAGCTAGGAATCTTATTCATAATTCTAATAGATATTATCGTTTTATTATAAAGCTTCTAAAAATCTTTTAGTAGCATTGAAACTTCCTTCTGCCATTTTATTCCAAAAGTCGAAATACATCTGTGCCTTATTATCTTTCAAGGGTACATCACTGATAATTCTGAATGAAATAAAAGGAGTCTTGTATATATGACATGTCTGAGCTATAGAGCAACTCTCCATGTCAACAGCCATAGCATTTGGAAAATGGTTGAGAATTTCTTGCATCTTTTCTTTAGAGTTTACAAACCATTCACCGCTTACGGTAAGACCAATGTGAATGTTTGGCTCAGTTTCTTTAGCTTTTTCAATAAACTCATTTGGAGCTTTAAATCGTGCAGGCATACCCATGATTTGTCCGAATTCGACTTCGTCTCCACAGTATGCATCATGATATACGCATTCTGAAGCGACAACAATATCAAGTGGATTCAGTTCTATGTTGGCTCCACCGGCAACACCGGTAGAAATGACAAGATCAGGATGATAATTATCAATCATCTCTACAGCACCAATAGTACTGTTCACTTTGCCAATTCCACATTGCTGCATAATGATTTCGTTGTTACCGATTTCTCCGATAACAAAATCTTTATGATTGTGGCGTTCTGTTCGTGAATCGTCAAGAAGAGTCTTTAGTTGCGCGAATTCCTTATCCATCGCAACAATAATACCTATTTTCATAATGCTTTATATTATTTGGATGCAAAATTACAAAAATTATTTTGTATTGTCTTGGAATTGCACTATCTTTGCGCTTGATTTTTAGAAATATAAACGTTTATAATATATGAAAGCATTCAAAAAATATCTGTTGGATATTCTGGCAGTATTTGTTTTTATTGTAATTTCTTTTGCTTATTTCATGCCAGCTGATATGGATGGTCGTATTTTGTATCGTCATGATAGTTCAGCTGGTGTTGGAGCAGGACAAGAAACAGCTCTTTTCCAACAACAGACAGGAGAGCATTCTCGTTGGACCAATTCTGTGTTTTGTGGTATGCCAACCTATCAGTTGTCCCCATCGTATAAAAGTGCATCGATACTGGACCAAGTGATGAATGCATACCATTTGTGGTTGCCAGAGAATGTATGGTATCTTTTTGCCTATCTTTTAGGATTCTATATATTATTACGTGCGTTTGATTTCCGTCGCTCCCTTTCGGTGTTAGGTTCTATAATATGGGCATTCTCCAGTTACTTTTTAATTATTATAGCTGCAGGTCATATTTGGAAAGTGATGGCTTTGGCTTATCTGCCACCAATGATTGCGGGTATAGTGATGGCTTATCGTGGTAAATATTTATGGGGATTGTTGCTTACTGCAGTATTCTCAGCTTTTGAGGTGAGAGCCAATCATGTGCAGATGACATATTACTACTTGTTTATTATCTTCTTTATGATTCTGGCTTATTTGGTACAAGCCATTAAAGACAAGAAGATGGATAGATTTTTTAAGGCCACAGGAGTGTGTGTTGTAGGTGCTGCAATCGCAATCGCTCTTAACCTGTCAAATCTATATCACACATGGCAATATTCTCAAGAGAGTATGCGAGGCAAGAGTGAACTTGTCAAGAAGAACTCAGCGAATCAAACGAGTAGTGGCCTTGATCGTGATTACATTACACAGTGGAGTTATGGCATTGATGAAACTTGGACACTGTTGGTTCCAAAT
This sequence comes from uncultured Prevotellaceae bacterium, assembly GCA_902775075.1. The sequence continues at coordinate 4,170 of CACYKX010000051.1, forward strand.
ACGAAGGGTGGAGCCTCTGTGCCTATTGCACAGAATGAGACGGCAATGTCGAAAGCAGATCCGCAGTTTATGCAGATATATCAACAGTTGGGACAATATTGGGGAGAACAGCCTGGTACATCAGGTCCTGTATATGTTGGAGCCTTTGTTTTGATGTTATTCATTCTTGGCCTTTTTATTGTGAAAGGACCAATGAAGTGGGCACTTTTGGCAGCAACAGTATTGTCGATTCTATTGTCATGGGGAAGAAATTTTATGCCATTTACAGACTTCTTCTTGGATTATGTTCCGATGTATGCCAAATTTAGAACCGTTGCATCAATCCTAGTAATTGCAGAATTTACAATACCATTGCTTGCGATGATGGCATTGAAGGAAGTTGTAGACCATCCCGAAGTGCTCTCGAAGAAAATGAAATGTTTCTATGCAAGTTTTGCTATGACAGCTGGTATATGTGTACTCTTTGCATTGATGCCAAATGTGTTCTTTAGCGATTTTGTATCGTCTAGTGAGATGCAAGCTTTGAAGCAGATTCCACAAGAATATTTGGGGCCATTGCTGAATAATCTTCGTGAGATGCGAATTGCCATGTTTACAGCTGATTGCTGGCGTTCATTCTGGATTATTCTTATAGGTTCTATATTTGTATTACTCTATAAGGCCAAGCGACTTAAGGCAGAATACATGGCAGCAGCGGTTGCAATTCTTTGTCTTATTGACATGTGGCAGGTAGACAAACGATATCTGAATGACGATATGTTTGTAGAGGCAAGTGTACGTGAGCAAGCTCAACCTATGACGCAAACAGATAAGCAGATATTGCGTGACAAGAGTTTGGATTATCGTGTTTTGAATTTAGCATCGAATACATTTAACGAAAATGAAACCTCTTATTATCATAAGAGTATAGGTGGATATCATGCAGCAAAGTTACGCAGATATCAAGAATTGATAGATGCTTATATCTCTCCAGAGATGCAGAAAATCATGAAAGCAGTTTCTGAAGCCGGTGGAGATATGACCAAGGTAGACGGTAATGACGTATTCCCTGTACTGAACATGCTGAATGCCAAGTATTTCATTTTCCCATTGCAAGGTGGACAGACAGTCCCTATACAAAATCCTTATGTTTATGGGAATGCTTGGTTGATAGATCATATTACCTATGTGAATAATGCCAATGAGGAATTGGAACAACTTGGAAAGATAGATCTTCGTCATGCGGCTGTAGCAGATAAGAAGTTTAAAAACGTATTAGGACAAGCTAAGAAACAGACGATTAATTCTATTGTACAGATAACAGACTATAAGCCTAATCACTTAACCTATAAGGTAAGTTCGAACCAGGGCGGAATCGTCGTATTCTCAGAAATTTATTATCCAGGTTGGACAGCAACTGTAGATGGAAAGAGCGTAGAGTTAGGTCGTGTAAACTACGTACTTCGAGCTCTCAATATAACGAGTGGAAAACATGAGATCGTTCTTGATTTCCATCCATCTTCTGTAGCAGAAACCGAGACAATAGCTTATGTCGGTTATGTTGTTCTGATACTTCTTGTCCTCTTTGCATGCTATGTAGAGTGGAAGAAAAAGAAGAAATGTGTAGAAACAGTGGAATAATAAGTATAGAAGTTTAAGTGTAGTATACAACTTTGACGAATGATAGTCTCGTCTTCGCCAATATGGTGGAGACGAGTCTTTTTTTATTTATACTAGAAAATATATTTTTATGGAGTTCAGAACAATTGTTGATATTCCCAAGTCATGTTTCCAAATACCTCCGTGCGAGAAAATGCTTTTCGTAGGAAGTTGTTTTGCAGATAACTTAGGACATCGTTTCTGTGAGGAACAATTCCAAGCAATAGTAAATCCTTGCGGGGTAATGTACAATCCTGCGAGTATATTGCATACAGTACACAAGGCCAAGGAAGAGAAACCTAATGTAGCGATATTTACATTAGGAACCAACCATGTGTATATATTAAAGGAAACAGGAGAGATCGTTGATAATTGTGCGAAACGTCCACAAAAACTGTTTGAAGAAAAAAAACTAACGGTAGAAGAATGTTTCGATTACCTAAAGCAAGCCGTCGTGGAATTGCAGACAGAAAATGTCGATGTCCATGTCATTGTCACGGTAAGTCCAATTCGATATCGAAAATATGGTTATCACGAGAGTCAACTCTCTAAGGCAATATTAATGCTAGCCACAGACCAACTGGTAAAAGCCTTTGATGGGGTAGTAGAATATTTCCCAGCTTATGAAATTATAAATGATGAATTACGTGATTACAGATTTTACAAAGAAGATATGCTTCATCCATCAGATCAAGCCGTAGAATATATTTGGCAACGCTTCTCTGAAATTTATTTTGGCAAAGAAACACAAGAGTTTTTGAGAGAGTGGAAGCCTATAAAAGAAGCATTAGGTCATAAACCATTTAATTCCGAATCGGAAGAATATAAGATGTTTATGACTAAAACCATGTTAAAAGTAGAGGCTCTTTCGAAAAAATACCCTACCTTTGCATTCAAGAAATAAAAACAAAAAAATGATATATACTATCGAAAAAGTAACCACACTGATAGGTGCGCGTCGTTATGGTGATAGGGATGCCAATATCGGTTTCATTTTAACCGATAGTCGCTCCTTATGTTTCCCTGAGGAAACACTCTTTTTTGCTTTGAAGTCAGAGCGTAATGATGGTCATAATTACATACCAGAGTTATATCGCCGTGGTGTGAAAAACTTTGTTGTGACAGATGTTCCTAAGGGATATGCTTCTGATTATCCGGAGGCAAATTTCCTGAAAGTAGTAAATACTTTAGAAGCATTACAGCGTCTTGCGGAACGCCATCGTGATGAATTTGATATTCCAATTGTTGGTATAACAGGCTCTAATGGAAAAACCATGGTCAAGGAGTGGTTGTATCAATTGTTATCATCAAGTATGTACGTCACCCGTAGTCCTCGTAGCTACAATTCACAGATTGGAGTACCTCTCTCTGTTTGGTTGATGACAGAACAGACTCAGGTGGGAGTCTTCGAGGCCGGTATCAGTATGCCGGGCGAGATGTTAGCCTTGCGTGACATTATCCAGCCAACGATAGCCATATTAACAAATATAGGCGAAGCTCACCAGCGCAATTTTGAGTCAAAGGCAGAAAAGTGCAGAGAGAAGTTAGTTCTTTTCCATGATGCACAGACTGTAGTATATAATGCAGATGATGAGATTGTTCGAAATGAACTGGAAAAGGTCGATGAAGTGTTGCCTAATGGTGAAGTACAGGAGCGCCTAGGATGGTCTCTTCAAGATAAAAAATCGGCAATGTTCATTAAGTCGATAGAGAAGAAAGAAACCCAGACCCAGATCAAATACATCTATAAAGGTGGAGAGGAATCAGAATATGTTATTCCTTTTATAGATGAGGCTTCTGTTTTCAACTCAATAGCATGTGCGATTGTTGCATTAAAACTTGGATTGAGTGCTGAAGAACTTAATAAGCGTATGCAACAGTTGGAGCCTATAGCAATGCGTCTAGAGGTGAAAGTAGGTCAGCATGGTTGTACACTGATTAATGATAGCTATAATTCAGACATAAACTCTCTAGATATTGCACTAGATTTCATGAATCGTCGTCCAGACCATAAAGGTTGTCGACACACTTTGATCCTAAGTGATATTCAGCAGAGTGGTGAAGCGGCAGAACAACTTTATGCCGAAGTATCCAATTTGGCACGTAAGCGTGGTGTTGTTAAGTTTATTGGTATTGGTCCCGAGATCTCATCCCAGAGTGCTCAGATACAAATTGCCGAGAAATTCTTCTTTAATAGTGTTGAGCAGTTTATTCATAGCGAAGTCTTCCAGTCTTTACGAGATGAGGTAATACTTTTGAAGGGAGCCCGTCAGTTTGGTTTCGACCAGATAACCGAGCTGTTAGTACAGAAAGTACATGAGACAACACTTGAGGTAAACCTGAATGCCGTAGTAAAGAATCTGAACTATTATCGTTCTTTCATGAAACCAGATACCAAACTGGTTTGTATGATCAAGGCCGATGGTTATGGTGCGGGTGCCGTAGAGATAGCAAAGACATTACAAGATCATCGCGTGGACTATCTTGCCGTGGCTGTAGCAGATGAAGGCGCAACCCTTCGTAGAAATGGTATTACATCAAATATCATGATAATGAATCCGGAGATGACAGCTTTCAAGACCATGTTCGACTATGATCTTGAACCGGAGGTTTACTCATTCCGTTTGTTGGAAGCTTTGATCAAGGCAGCAGAAAAAGAAGGTATCACAGGATTCCCTGTACATATTAAGTTGGATACAGGAATGCATCGATTAGGGTTTGATCCAAAGAATGATATGGATAGACTTATAGATCGGTTGAAACATCAGAATGCCATCATTCCACGTTCGGTATTCTCTCATTTCGTAGGAAGTGATAGTGATGACTTTGATGAATTCTCAGCCAAGCAGTTCGCACTGTTCGATGAAGGTAGTAAGAAATTACAGTCAGCCTTTGAGCATAAGATAATTCGTCATATAGATAATTCCGCAGGTATAGAGCATTTCCCAGAGCGTCAGTTGGATATGTGTCGATTAGGACTCGGTCTTTATGGAATTAATTCCCGTAATAATGAAACCATCCATAATGTAAGTACATTGAAGACCACGATTCTCCAGTTGCGAAATGTCCCTGCTGGTGATAGCATTGGATATAGCAGAAAGACAATATTGGATAAAGATAGTGTGATAGCAGCTATACCAATAGGATATGCAGATGGTTTGAACCGTCATCTAGGCAATCGTCATGGCTATTGCCTAGTAAATGGTAAGAAAGCAGAATATGTAGGTAATATCTGTATGGATGTCTGTATGATAGACGTTACGGGTATTGACTGTAAGGAAGGTGATAGCGTAGAAATCTTTGGAGATCATCTACCAGTGACCGTACTTAGTGATATTTTAGACACTATACCTTATGAAGTTATGACAGGTATTAGCAATCGAGTAAAGCGAATTTACTTTCAAGATTAATTAAAAGTAACTGTATAGAGTAATAGGGCGGAAGAAAGATTTCTTTCGTCCTATTTTTATTTTAAGAAGAAGCAAAACTTACTATAAACATATTGTCATTTAAGAAAAAATCAGTATATTTGCAACAAATCTATATAAAAACTACTAATATAAAATAAATCAAAACTTAAGAGAAGTAAACCATGAATAATACTATTCAACATTCTCAGATGTCCAAATTCCGTTGGGTGATTTGTGCATTGCTATTTCTAGCGACAACTGTAAACTATATGGATCGTCAGGTTCTTTCTTTGACATGGAAAGATTTTATATCCCCAGAGTTTCATTGGACGGATGAACATTATGGAATAATCACAGCATGGTTCTCTATATTCTATGCAGTAGCCAACCTTTTTGCAGGTAAGTTTATCGATTGGATGGGAACCAAAAAAGGTTATCTTATCGCAATATTCGTATGGTCATTAGGAGCCTGTCTTCATGCTGGATGTGGATGGGTTGCCATGCAAGTGGAAGGTTATGGCTCGTTGGAGGCACTACGTATGGTTCGTGCAGGCTCTGATGCTGCAGTAGCTATCGCTACGATTAGTGTATTCTTATTTCTGTCATGTCGTCTTGTACTTGCTGTCGGTGAAGCCGGTAACTTTCCTGCAGCCATAAAGGTTACAGCAGAATATTTCCCAAAGAAAGATCGTGCATTTGCAACGTCAATCTTTAACAGCGGAGCCTCTGTTGGCGCATTAGCGGCACCTGCTGTTATCCCATTGTTAGCGCGCGTATGTGGATGGGAAATGGCGTTTGTCATCATCGGTGTTTTAGGTTTCGTGTGGATGGGGTTCTGGATAGTTCTTTATGATCATCCTCATAGTAGTAAATACGTTAACGAGGCCGAGTTGAATTATATATACCAGGATGAGACTACAGAAAATCCGGAAGAAGTAGCAAAAAAGGAAGAATGTGAAGAGAAAACCATTGGACTCCTCAAGTGTTTTACCTTCCGACAGACTTGGTCTTTTATCGTCGGTAAACTGTTTACAGACGGTGTATGGTGGTTTTTCCTCTTCTGGGCCCCAGCATATTTCTCAGACCAGTACGGATATACATCAGATTCTCTGATGGGAATAGCTCTTATTTTCACCCTTTACGTTATTGTGACAGTTTTGTCTATTGGAGGAGGATATCTACCAACTTATTTTGTAGATAAGAAAGGTATGAATCCATATATAGGCAGGATGCGTGCTATGCTTATCTTTGCCTGTTTCCCGGTTTTAGGATTGTTAGCACAACCCCTTGGTCAGTATAGTGCATGGTGGCCGGCCATCATCATTGGTCTATTAGGTGCCGGCCATCAAGCATGGTCAGCAAATTTATATTCCACAATAGGTGATATGTTTCCAAAGTCCACCATCGCCTCAATCACGGGTATAGGAGCAATGGCAGGTGGTCTAGGCTCTTTTGCGATCAATCGCGGTTCTGGTGCATTCTTTACTTGGGCAGCTGCACAGGGAGATGCTTTTACTTTTATGGGTTTTAACGGAAAACCGGCAGCATATATGATCGTGTTTAGTATATGTTCTGTAGCCTATCTTTTAGGTTGGAGTATTATGAAGGCCTTGGTACCTAAATATAAGCCGATTGTTGTTGAGTAAAATATATGCGATTTATGCAGTTAACTTCGTTGGCTTACGAAGTTAATTGCATACGCTTACGAAGTTATTCGCGTAGGGATACGAAGTTAACTGCGTAAGCCAACGAAGTTAACTGCATCTATCTTAATATCTTTTTTCTTCCTAATAAGTAGGATATATGAAGTAAATCTAGACATCTCGCCATGCAAAGACTTCCTATGATACCAATCACTACCGTAGATATGGCATGGATAATTCCTGTAGAGTCTAATCTGAGAACTGGTAATAAAAATTTAGATAGCATCGTAAATATAGGATGGAAGACATAAATAGGGAATGTGTTCCTTCCTATATATTCTAATAGCGACTTGACTTTTCCTTCTTTTAGAAATGAAATGAAAAAGGATGAGAAACAGAAGAATGAAATCACGCATACTAAAACAGATATCGTTCCCCAATCATGATAATCCGTTCTTGTAATCAATAGACTAAAAGGAATAATCGGCCATAGACTTTTTCTGTATATTAGAGAGAAGTCTCCAATAAAATGCTTTATTCCTACTCCGATAAAATAATAAATAGCAGCTTTGATATTTAAAAATGGAGTTAGAAATGAAATCAAGATGATTGCTGTTGCAAATAAAGAATATTTGGTTATGGTGTTGGAGTTATGGAAAAGGCGGAATATACTGTAATATATGATTCCGCAAACCATCATGACATGAAGAAACCAATAAGGGCCAATAGATTTTATGAAGAGAATATTCAACATAGTAGGTGTGTCTAGTATTTTTATTCCGTCGCTAACGGGAAGATGTAGTGATAGAATAGCATAGCCAATGACAAAAAACATATATGGTAACCATATTTTCAATATGTATTGGGCAAAATCTTTTATTGATTTGTTGATATTCACTAAATAGCCAGTTAGCATTAAGAAGGCAGGCATCAAGAACGATAAGATAGAACTCTTTACAGATGGATATATGTGGCCGAAGTTTACGATATGTACAAGAATCACCAAACTTATTAGGATGCTTCTAAATAAGTTAATATCTTTATTATGTTTCATGATAATAGAAATGTTTTTTAGTGCTGTTCTTATTTTCAAGTTAAAATGGAAGATATCCTTTCCTGATATGATAAACGACAAGAAAATTGATATCCTCCAATCATTTAGTGGTATATTTTGTTTATTTTAGTGAATTCTGTATGTGTATATTAGAATTGAAATTAATCTAGAAATCCTTGGTTTCGTAGAGCCTTGATCAATCCCTCCGACATCGCCTCATTATCTTTTTTAGTATATCGTATGTCCGTAAATATCTGAGCGAGCGTTTCTTTTTGATTTATCTTCACGAAGTTAATATTCTCCTCCAAAGATTCTTTGTATGCGTATGCCTCATTGATTTTTTCACAATTGTAATCATCAAAATGTTCCTGATGTACAATCGTCTTTAGTGGAAGACGGTCGCTCTGTTTAGGATTCTCATCAGGCCAGCCAAGTGTAATTGTCGCAACAGGGAAAACAAGTTTTGGTAGTTTGAGCGTGTTGATAATCATCTGAGGCATATATATTGTTGTTCCAAGGAAACAAGTTCCTAATCCAGCTTCTTCGGCAAGGTTACAGAAAGATTGGGTGTAAAGAAGTGCATCAGTAGCAGCATTCATGAAACTTAAAAAGTTATCATAGCCAGGATTAGCTTTCCTGTTTTCAGCCCATACTGTCGTACGTCTGAAATCAGCACATATTGTTAACACTACAGGGGCCTCTGTTATCATAAGTTGATTGAAGTGAGCAGGAGCTAAAGCCTCTTTGCCCTCCTTACTTTTTGTAACGATGACGCTGTAGAGTTGTAGGTTACCCATTGTCGGTGTCTGTTCCGCCTCTTCGATAAGTTTATATAATAGTTCATCAGAGACGGCTTGTTGTGAATATTTTCGAATACTTTTTCTTTGTTTAATAGTCATCATATCTATTTTGTTTTTCATATGCAAAAATATAATATATATTTGAATAAAACAAATTCTTTGTCTAAATTCAGATGAAACGATTATAAGTATGAATATGGGTGGATACGGTGAAGTTGATGTTTTTGTTCAACTTTAAAAAACATTTTAGGATGAAAGTTCTCTAAAAGAGAAATTTTTCATGCACGATATAACAGATTTATTCTCTAAAAAGTTTCATTATCTGAAAAGAAAAGACTATATTTGCAAGCAAACAAAAGCATATCAAACAAAAGATGGAAAAAACTAAAACATACTCATTTGAAGAAGCATTTGAGTCATCTTTGAAGTATTTTGGAGGTGACGAATTGGCCGCAAGAGTTTGGGTCAATAAATATGCCATGAAAGATAGTTTGGGTAATATCTATGAGCAATCTCCTTTAGAGATGCATTGGCGTATTGCAAATGAGATTGCCCGTATCGAGAAGAAATATCCCAATCCTTTAAGTGCTCAGGAAGTTTTCGATCTTTTAGATCATTTTAGATATATTATTCCTGCAGGAAGTCCAATGACAGGTATTGGAAATCTACATCAAGTAGCAAGTTTAAGTAATTGCTTTGTGATAGGACTTGATGGAGATGCCGATAGCTATGGAGCTATCATGCGTGTGGATGAAGAGCAAGTGCAGTTAATGAAGAGACGTGGTGGAGTAGGGCATGATCTAAGCCATATCCGTCCAGCAGGTAGCCCTGTAAACAACTCTGCATTAACCTCTACAGGATTAGTTCCTTTTATGGAACGGTATAGTAATTCCACTCGTGAGGTGGCGCAGGATGGTCGTCGTGGTGCCTTGATGTTATCTGTAAGTATCAAGCATCCTGATTCAGAAGCATTTATCGATGCCAAGATGACAGAAGGTAAAGTTACCGGCGCCAATGTAAGTGTAAAGTTGACGGATGAATTCATGCAGGCTGCGGTAGATGATAAGACTTATGTTCAGCAGTGGCCTATAGATAGTACTAATCCTAAGGTAAAGAAAGAAATCTCAGCTCGCAAACTTTGGGAGAAAATCGTGCATAATGCGTGGAAGAGTGCTGAGCCAGGAGTATTGTTCTGGGATACCATTATCCGTGAAAGTATTCCGGATTGCTATGCCGACTTAGGCTTTAGAACGGTTAGTACGAACCCATGTGGAGAGATTCCATTGTGTCCTTATGATAGTTGTCGACTTCTAAGTATCAACCTTTACAGTTATGTCGATCAACCATTTACAGCGAATGCACGTTTCAATTTCGATAAATTCAAGAAGCATGTTCAGATCGCTCAGCGTATCATGGATGATATCGTAGATCTCGAGATGGGAAAGATCGATCTGATTATCGAAAAGATAAACAAGGACCCTCAGAATATAGAAGTCAAAGAGGCAGAACTTCATCTTTGGGAGAAAATCAAGCGCAAGAGTGGTATGGGACGCCGTACTGGTGTCGGTATTACGGCAGAAGGTGATATGCTCGCAGCCTTAGGGTTGAGATATGGCACTCAGGAAGCCACCGATTTTTCTGTATTAGTGCATAAAACATTGGCTTTGAATGCTTATCGCTCTACGATAACGATGGCTCAGGAAAGAGGTGCCTTTGAAATCTATGATGCTAAGCGAGAGGAAAAGAATCCTTTTATTCAGAGAATCCAGGAAGCTGATCCTGAACTTTATAACGATATGGCAAAGTATGGTCGTCGTAATATTGCCTGCTTAACAATTGCTCCAACTGGTACAACTTCTCTGATGACTCAGACCACATCTGGTATAGAACCCGTATTTATGCCAGTCTATAAGCGTCGTCGTAAAGTTAACCCTAATGATACAGACGTACATGTTGATTTTGTGGATGAGGTTGGCGATAGCTTCGAAGAATATATCGTTTATCATCGTAAGTTCCTAACTTGGATGGAAATCAATGGCTATGACACCAAGAAAAAATACAGTCAGGAGGAAATCGATGAGTTGGTTGCAAAATCACCATATTATAAGGCAACGGCAAATGATGTAGATTGGTTGATGAAGGTTAAGATGCAAGGCGCCATCCAGAAATGGGTAGACCATAGCATTTCTGTTACGGTAAACCTTCCAAATGATGTAGACGAGGCATTGGTTAACAAACTATATGTTGAGGCTTGGAAGAGTGGATGCAAGGGATGTACCATCTATCGAGATGGATCTCGGTCTGGTGTTATGATCTCAGCATCAAAGAAAGAAAAGAAAACAGCTCAAGAGCAAGGTACTGCGACGAATGAAAATAATGTGGAAACAACTCCTTGTGCTCATCCTCAGGTGACGGAGGTTCGTCCTGTAGAACTCCTGTGTGATGTCGTTCGCTTCCAAAATAATAAAGAAAAATGGGTTGCCTTTGTAGGATTACTGGATGGTTATCCTTATGAAATCTTTACAGGTCTTCAGGATGATGACGAGGGTATTATGTTGCCAAAGAGTGTAACACATGGTAAGATTATCAAGCAAACAAATCCTGACGGTACTCATCGTTATGATTTCCAGTTCGAGAATAAACGTGGATATAAGACTACGGTAGAAGGATTGAGTGAGAAATTCAATCCGGAATATTGGAATTATGCAAAACTTATCTCCGGAGTATTGCGCTATCGTATGCCTATTGACCATGTCATCAAATTGGTGGGCTCTCTTCAGTTGAAAGATGAAAGTATCAATACATGGAAGAATGGTGTAGAGCGTGCTCTTAAGAAATATATCGTTGATGGTACAAAGGCTAAGGGACAGAAATGCCCAGTATGCGGACATGAAACTCTGGTATATCAAGAGGGTTGTCTAATCTGTACTAATTGTGGAGCAAGTCGCTGCGGATGATGAAATTAGAAAATAGTTATATTACGATAAATGGACTGCGGTTTCATGCCTATCATGGTGTGTTGCCGCAGGAACGTTTAACAGGCAATGATTATTTGATAAATTTACGAGTAAGGTATTCTATCGAGAAGGCGATGCATACGGATAGTGTTGAAGACACTTTGAATTATGCAACGGTTTACGAAGTTGTTTCTAGT
>CACYKX010000052.1 GCA_902775075.1 uncultured Prevotellaceae bacterium
AACGTTAAATATTTTAATGTAACGAAATAGACATGATATACACACAAAAACCTACTTAACAAATATTAACCGAGGGTTAAGAACTATAATTTGGCTTATTCATCGAATTGTAGTATTTTTGCAAATATATAATAAGGTAAGTAATGAAGAATTATATCAATATAGCATTCCTACTATTCTCACTAACATTCGTAGGATGTAGTAGTGAGAAAGAAATAGAAAACTATTACAACGCCAGCAACTTCACAAAAGAGATTGATCTCAATTATGATCAAGATAGAGATAGCGATACCAATATTACAGACAACTACAGATATCAACTTCCTGTAATATTCCATATCTTCTATTTCAAAGACCTTGACGATCGCGATTTGAATAAAATAAAAAATACCTATGACATCTCACGCATAGCCTATATCCTCAAAAATGTCAACGATTTGTGGAAAGGGCTCTACGATTCTGAGTCAAAAGGAAGAGACATGGGAGTAGACTTCGTTTTGGCTACACATAACGAGAAGGGGGAAAAACTAAAATACCCGGGCATTGAATATGTAGAATGGACTGGCGACTCCATCAATCCTCAAGACTTCATGAAATGGAATAAGAAAGGGAGAAGTCCATACACCAGTTACATTTGGGAACCGAATGACTATATCAATATCATGCTTTATCCATTCAAGTCTGACAACAATGATAAAGCTATAACTTTAGGAATCTCTCATCTACCATACAACGCAAGCGGACATGAGTTGGAAGGCCTTAAAGCCACGGATAAAACGTTCATAACCAAATCAAATCTCGCATTTCCTTATTGTGTATCCATCAACGAATGCTATGCTAGTGCCAAATATGACTCTAAACGTTATATCGCATTTTTAGGAAGAGACAGATACAATTCTAGTATGGTTGATGTAAGTTCTACATTAGCCCATGAACTGGGACATTACCTCGGTTTACTTCATGTCTTTACAGAAAAAGACAATGGGGAATATGCAGATGATTGCAAAGATACCGATTATTGTGAAGATACGCCGACATACAATAAACTTGAATACGACAAATGGCTTACTGAATATCTGAAAATGCCGGAAATATCATTCACAAAAGCTATTAAACGAACAAACTGCGAAGGAGAAGATTTTGATTCGCATAACATAATGGATTATTCTGTAACCTGTGCAGACAGAATTACAGAAGATCAGCACAAACGCATCAGAAACGTTCTATACTATAGTCCTCTCATTCCTGGACCAAAGAAGAACAAAATTTCTTCTGCAAAGACAAGAGCATCTTACAGCGATGAGATCATCAATTTACCAATAATGATTAGAAAATAAAAATGACATACATTATCACAGCACCAGAGCAGATTAATACAAGTATTAAATTACCCGCATCAAAGAGTATTAGTAATCGAGCTCTTATCATACATGCGATTGCCAAAGGAAAAATCATTCCACAAAATCTTAGCAACTGTGATGATACAGAAGTGATCATCAACGCTTTGAAAAATATGCCCGAGGTCATAGATATCAAAGCGGCAGGAACAGCAATGAGATTCACTACAGCCTATCTAGCAACAAAGGATGGAGAGGAGCATACCATCACTGGAACAGAAAGAATGAAACACCGTCCAATAGCTGTATTGGTAGATGCACTACGATATCTTGGTGCTGAAATAGAATATACGGGAGAAGAAGGTTTCCCTCCACTCCATATCAAAGGCAAGAAACTGGAAGGTGGCCATCTTGAGGTTCCAGGAAACATCAGCTCTCAATTTATTTCTGCTTTATTAATGGTCGGTCCGGTCTTAGAGAATGGACTCGAGCTGAAATTAACGGGAGATATCATCTCACGTCCATACATCGACTTGACTTTATGGACAATGAGAGAGTTTGGGGCTGAAGCAGACTGGACAGATGTCGACACCGTCACTATCAAACCTACTCTATATCAGGATCGAGAATATCTCATAGAAAATGATTGGAGCGCCGCTTCTTATTGGTATGAGATTCTGGCCCTTTCTAACGACACAAATTCCTGTATAAAACTGGAAGGATTGATGGATGGATCTAAACAAGGAGATTCTGTATTGAGATACATCTTCAGCCTTCTCGGTATAAAGACGACTTTTGCAAGCAAACAGCAAGGGAAGCCAACGACCGTTACACTTAAAAAGCATAAATGTATGTTGCCAAGGCTCGATTACGACTTTACGGGTTCTCCGGATCTTGCACAAACCTTCGTCGTATGTTGTTGCGAAATGGGAATACCTTTCAAATTCACAGGATTGGTAACTCTAAAGATAAAAGAGACTGACAGAATAGAAGCGTTGAAAAACGAATTAAAGAAACTGGGATTCGTTATTCATGATGAGAACAACAACACTCTCTTCTGGGATGGTGAAAGATGTACTCCTACCAACCAACCTATCGAAACGTATGAAGACCATCGTATGGCATTGGCCTTTGCCCCTACGGCTTTCCATCATCAAGGACTGGAAATCAATCATCCGGAAGTAGTAAGTAAATCTTATCCGCAATATTGGGAGGATTTGGAAAAGGCAGGATTCATAATAAACAAGAAATAATATGTTATATCTCATTATAGCCATCATCGCCCTAGGGTTAGTTACAGCCATCATCGCCCTTTTCTCTTCAAAAAAAAATGGAGAGCCAGACGTTGTACACGCCACAACATCCGACTGTACGACATGCAATGGAACAGATGCTAGATGTGAGCAAGAATGTATGATGGAGGCTTCGGTTAAGGAAATAGAATATTATGATGATGAAGAGTTAGACGATTTTATCGGCCGACCTTCTGATTCATATACAGAAGAGGAAGTGGAGAAATTCTCCGAAGTTTTATATACAATGAAACAGGAAGATGTTGCAGGTTGGAACAGAAGTCTGCTGCTAAGAGGCATAAACATCCCTGACCAACTAAAGGATGAACTTGTTATGCTAATAAAAGGATAGAAACGATGATAGACATCCTACAATACACTTTTTTTCAGAATGCACTTATTGGCTCATTGATGGCTAGCATTCTGTGTGGCTTTATAGGTACATATATCGTAACCCGCCGACTGGTATTCATCAGTGGAGGGATAACTCATGCTTCTTTCGGAGGCATTGGCTTAGGAGTATTTTTTGGTATCAATCCCATCATCTCTGGCATGTTATTCTCTGTACTAAGTGCTTTCGGCATCCAATGGATATCACATCATGGTGACATCCGAGAAGACTCTGCTATCGCCGTATTCTGGACCTTAGGAATGAGCATCGGTATCATCTGTTGCTTTATGTCACCGGAATTTATTCCCGACCTTCCGTCTTTTCTTTTCGGAAGTATCCTGACGATAGAAAAGACTGACTTATGGATTTTGGGCATACTCACACTCATAGTAGCTCTAACGTTCTGCTTCTTCTTGAGACCTATTCAAAGCATCGCCTTTGACGAAACTTTCGCACGATCACAGAAATTACCGGTCACTTTCATAGAATACGCTATGATGGCATTCATCGCTTTATCTATCGTTTCTACTTTGAGAATGGTCGGCATCGTGCTCGCCATCAGCCTTCTGACGATTCCACAGATGACGGCGAACTTGTTCACGTTCTCGTGGAAGAGAATGATTTCGCTAAGTATTCTAATCGGATGGATAGACTGTCTACTAGGGTTATCTGTCAGTTATCAACTGGATGTGCCATCGGGAGCTTCTATCATCTTCTGTAGCGTCGTAGTATATTCCATTTGTAAATTAGCACAAAAGATATCCATTAAGCAACCATCTTGAGGAACAACGTTTTTTTAAAACTATTACTACCTGTATTTATCGGAGGTCTGATCATATCAGGTTGTTCTACGCAGAAAAATACTGCGCAAAGCCGATGGTGGCATTCCTTCATGACAAAATATAATACTTATTACAACGGAAAGCTTGCTTACATTGATGGTTCACTGGAAAAGGAAGAAGGCAACAAGGATAACTTCACAGAACTTCTGCCTCTCTATACCGTTAACAACAAAAACAGTAAGTCGCTGGGGGCTTCGAATTTCCAAAAGGCTATAGAAAAATGTCAGAAGGCAATACAACTGCATAGCATTCATCGCCGACCAATATGGAACAAAAACAGAAAGAAAAGCATCAAAGACAAAGAATGGCTCAATAGAAAGGAGTATAATCCTTCTTTATGGAAGGCATGGATGTTGATGGGACGGTCGCAATTCCACATGGGAGCTTTCGAAGATGCTGCTTCTACATTTTCGTATATGAGTCGTCTATACGTTACCCAACCGGTCATCTATGGAAAGGCTCGTGCATGGCTTGCGAAATCATACATAGAACAAGGGTTGATGTATGATGCCGAAGATGTCATCAAGGATATGTACAGAGACTCCGTTGATTGGCGTGCCCAAAAGGAATGGGATTACACTTTGGCAGATTACTATATTCACACAGGCGAATATGCAAAAGCCATTCCATATATGAGAAAGGTTGTGGCTCATGAAATGAGAAACAAACAGAAAGCCCGCGAATGGTTTATTATCGGTCAGTTGGAAGCTGCTCTTTCGCATCATCCGGAGGCTTATAAAGCTTTTAAGCATGTTATCAGACTGAATCCTCCTTACGATTTGGAGTTTAATGCGCGTATCGCAATGACCGAAGTATTGGCCTCTAGTCAGACCTCTAAGATGACAAATAGATTATACCGGATGGCTGAATCTGATAACAATAAGGAATATCTTGATCAGATCTATTATGCTATCGGAAACATATTTCTTGCTAAGAAGGATACGGCAAAGGCCATACAGGCCTATGAACTTGGTAACACTTCTTCGGTAAGAAATGGTATAGAGAAAGGAACTCTCCTACTCCATCTTGGTAACCTTTATTGGACAAAAGAAAAATACGGGGATGCTAGGAGATGCCTTCGGGATGTCTTCGGGATGTTAGACCAAGAACATCCTGAATATGAAAAAATTTCGGAGAGATCTAGAATCTTGGATGAGTTAGTTCCTTATATTGAAGCAATACACCTTCAGGATTCCATACAAGGACTAGCTGCTATGCCTGAAAAGGACAGAAATGTTGCTATCGACCGCGTAATTGCTGAATATAAGAAGAGAACAAAACGTATTGAGGAGGATATACCAACCGTTCTTCCGACAAATAACATAAATGGTTTATATTCTCAAAGCATTAGCCAAAACCAAGAGAACAACAGTTTATGGTATTTTTATAATCCGACTGCCGTTGCACAGGGAAAGATAACATTTCAAAAGATATGGGGTAAAAGGGAAAATATAGATCATTGGCAACGTTCCAACACGACTGTCGTCAGCACCGATCCGATGATACAAAACAAACAGGAAGAACTATATGTTTCCCCATCTCATCAGGAGACTATTCGTGAGAACAATAATATGAACGATTCTCTTAATCCGCTCAAACGGGCATATTATTTGGCACAGATTCCTTTTAGCAAGGAACAAAAGGAGGCTAGTAATAAGATTATAGAGGATGCTCTTTATCATGCAGGTATTATCTTCAAAGACGAGCTCAATAATCTTAACAAGAGCGAAAAATATCTAGTACGACTTGTTTCTGATTATCCGAATTATGAGAAAATCGATGATGCTTACTATAATTTATTCCTGCTATATTCGCAGAAAAAAGAAGACGGAAAAGCTCGTTACTATTCTAACGCTTTAAAGCGTAACTGCCCAACGAGTGTTTGGACTGAGATTCTCTCGGACTCCAACTACATTCAGAATGCTCAAAAGGAAACGCTCTTGGAAGATTCTCTTTATGCAGTTACATATAATGCCTTCAAGGAGAATAGATATCAAGAAGTGACTTCTAATGCAGAATTCAGTAAGAAGAGATATCCGTTAGGTGCTAATCGCGATAAGTTTATTTTCATCGCCGGATTAAGCAAACTTAATTTCGGAGACTTGGAGGGATGCATGGATGACATGAAAGTCATCGTAGAGACCTATCCCAACAGCAGAATTAGTGAAATTGCGGGGATGATCATCAACGGCGTGAATAGTGGCAGAACTTTGAAAGGTGGTAAATTCGACATGAGCTCGCTTTGGAAACATCGATCTGAAACAACGAACGATAGCGACTCCATCACGAAACAGACGTTCATCAATAGTCGGGATATTGAGCATCTGTCTGTCATGGTATACAATCCTGATTCCATCAACGAGGACCAGTTATTATTTGAGGTCGCAAAATTTAACTTCACAACTTATTTGGTCAGAAACTTTAATATCAGCATCAAACCAGACAGGGGATTGCACAGAATGATTATAGATGGTTTCCAGAACTTCGATGAAGCTCTCCAGTATACAAGGGCTTTACGTCGTCATAAGGAAATTATGAGTCTATTAAAGAATAGTGATCTATTGGTCATCAGCAAAAAGAATTTAGACATAATCGGATCATCACTAAGCTACGAGGATTATAAGAGGTATTACACAAAGCACTTTGCTCCTCTGAAAATTAGCACTTTCAATCTCCTCAATGAGCCAACAGAAATCATAACAAATGACAAAGTCGGAACAACACAACCTACTGTTGAAGATATCGACCACATTCTTGATGGCGATACATTCATTGACATTCCTAAGAGTTCTGACGTAAACAATATAATAAATAAAAACAAGAAAAATGTAAAGTCAACAACCAACAGTACAAAGGAAAAAGAGAAAGAAGTGATAAATAATTTCGAAGACGAATATTACGATTTGGAAGGATTTTAGATATGAGTAATGGTTTAATTTTATGGGTAGATGATGAAGTTGAATTACTCAGAGCCCACATCATATTCCTTGAAAATAAAGGATATCACGTCACGACATCCAGTAATGGACCTGATGCCATAGAACTATGTAGGCATCAGACCTTTGATTTGGTGTTATTAGACGAGATGATGCCTGGACTTGACGGACTGGAGACTCTACAGCAGATTAAAGAGATTCAACCATCTACGCCTATTGTCATGTGCACCAAAAGTGAGGAAGAAAATATTATGGAACGAGCAATAGGTTCTAGAATTGCAGACTATCTTATCAAACCTGTCAACCCTAGTCAAGTTCTTCTCAGTCTCAAGAAAAATATCCATCGGAAGGAAATTATAACAGAGGTAACTCAAACCAGTTATCAACAAAGTTATCAACAGCTTGCTCAAAAGATAAACAGTTGCAACAATTATCGTGACTGGATGAGCTTGTATAAGCAACTTGTACATTGGGAACTTGAATTGAGCGACACAAATAGCTCTATGACAGAAATGCTCAGAATGCAAAAGGAAGAGGCTAACATCGGATTCGCTAAATATATCAAGAACAACTATGAGCATTGGATTGAGGAGATGGCTGCATCACGGGAGGATGAGAATCGTCCTCTCATGAGTCCGGACATTTTCAAGAAAAAGATTTTTCCTCTCATGGACCATGGGGAGAAAGTTAACCTCGTTGTCCTCGATAATTTCAGATATGACCAATGGAAAGTCGTATCCCTGGAAATTGCTGACCTATTCGAAATAGAGGAAGACATGTATTTGAGTATCTTGCCAACAGCTACTCAATATGCCCGCAATGCCATATTCAGCGGTCTTATGCCAAAGAAGATTGCTGACTTATTCCCTAATTTCTGGGTAGACGAAAACCAAGAAGAGGGTAAAAACCTAAACGAGGAAAGTCTCATACAAACATTATTTGATAGATACAGGAAGAAATATACTTTCAGTTATCATAAAATAAATGATTCAATTGCTGCGGACAGACTTATTGAACATATTAGGGAACTTGACAATAATGACCTCAACGTCATCGTTATCAATTTTATTGATATGCTTAGTCATGCACGAACAGAATCCAAAATGGTAAGAGAACTTGCTAATAACGAATCTGCATATCGTAGTATTACAAAAAGCTGGTTCCGACACTCTGCCATTGCTGACTTATTCTCCTTTTTGTCACAATCCAAACATAAAGTTGTCTTTACTACAGACCATGGCTGTATTAGAGTAACCAAACCTATAAAGATTATAGGTGACAGAAACACGAATACAAACTTAAGATATAAATTCGGAAAGAATCTCAATTATAAGGCTAAGGATATCTATGCCATACAGAATCCTGAAAAAGTACTACTACCATCACCAAATATCAGTACTTCTTATGTATTTGCTACTGGGGATTATTTCTTAGCATATCCTAACAACTATAATTACTATGTATCCTATTATAAGGATACATTTCAACATGGAGGTATTTCCATGGAAGAGATGCTGATTCCATTAGTTATATTGACTGCAAAGAATAAAAATAGAAAAATATGAAAATTAAAATCGATTCACTAGACAACATCCATGTTGCTGCAAAGCAGTTTATTGAAAACATGGGTAACGGTAAAGTATTTGCTTTTTATGGAAAAATGGGAGCCGGAAAGACTACATTCATAAAGGCTTTGTGCGAAGAATTTGGTGTTCAGGATGTGATCACATCACCAACATTTGCTTTGGTTAACGAATACACTTCGGGAAATGGTGATCCCATATACCACTTTGATTTCTATAGAATCAAGAAATTGGAAGAGGTTTATGACATGGGATATGAGGACTATTTCTACAGTGGAAATTTGTGTTTCTTGGAATGGCCAGAACTGATAGAAGAAATTCTTCCTGAAGATGCCACCAAAGTAACCATTACAGAAGAGAACAATTGTAGAGTTCTAGAATTCTAAAAATTTTAAATCCCACTATCATTGATAGTGGGATTTAAAATATCTTCTTGGGAAATTAAAGCAGAGCTTTGAACTTTTCCTCTATTGTATCCTTTGATGCAGCACCAACAAACTTATCTACAAGTTGTCCATCTTTGAAGAACAAAATTGTTGGGATATTACGAACTCCAAATTCCATGGCAATGTCATCATTCTCTTCAACATCGCACTTACCTACAACAATCTTTCCATCATAATCATTGGCCAACTCTGAAATAATCGGACCTATCATACGACATGGTCCACACCATGTAGCCCACAGGTCTACTACTAGAGGCTTATCGCCATTCTTATAGCTTTCGAAATTGTCTGTTGTAATAGTTACTTCCATTGTATTATCTTTTGTTTATGATTTCAATTGCAAATATAGCTAATAAATTGATAACACACAAAAAATAGCAATATTAATTTATACGAAAATTCAATGTAGAATTTGATTCTAAATAATTTACGATTGTCTTACCTACTGTCACGTTGACATCTTTTGACCTTAATGTCACTGTTGTATGCAACTCATCGTTTTTTATCTGAAAGAACACTTGTGTATGACCAGGACTCTCTACAAATAGCGTATTCAGGTCATTGACTACAGTTTCATTTATTTCTTTACTGTCTACAGATATTGTAATTCTCTCTATTCTGTTATTCTTAATGTCATCGAGGAATTCTACATTCTGCACCTTAATTTCATATGAATTTGAATTTCTGAATCGCTGTACACTTTTTGCTGTGATACATACCGTATTTCCCACACTCAGGCGTCCTTGCCAGTTGCTCCAATCTTCTCCGAACAAGGCAATTTCACCTGAGCCTTCATAATCTTCTATTGTTACAAAACCATAAGGTTTGTTTGTCTTAGCAGAGAATCCGGACTTAACATTTGTGATGATTCCTCCAAGTATCAATTCATTACGTTCTGCCAATGCTTGTTTGTCGGCATCACGTCCTAATTCCATACAATGTGTATTACACATGCACTTCAATACCACGGAATAATCATCCAAGGGGTGACCTGAAAGATAAATACCAACCAAATCACGCTCTTTATTCAACTTTTCAATCGTTCCCCACTCTTCTACTACCTTTGGAACAACTGGTTTGGCTATATCTACGGCATCAAAAGCCCCAAAGAGAGAATTTCGCTGTTCCAATTTATCTTGCTGGTATTTCTGTCCATAACGAACTAGTTGATCCAAAAAGACTTCTCCCTTGGTATTTACTCCAAAATATTGTTCTCTGCGAATACCGAAACTGTCAAAGCCTCCACTTAACGCAAGACTTTCAAAGGCTTTTCTATTTACATTACTGAAATCTACACGTTCTGCGAAGTCATAAATGTCTTTATAAGGTCCATGCTCTTCTCTCTCGTTCACAATGGATTCTGCTGCTCCTGTACCCATTCCTTTGATTGCAGATAGGCCAAATCGAATTTCTCCCTTTTCGTTCACACCGAAATGTGACTTACTCTCATTTACATCAGGACCAAGAGTCTTAATTTTAAGGCTCTGACATTCTTCCATCAATTTGGTAATCTCTGTAATCTGACTGAATCGACGGGTCATCAAAGCAGCCATATACTCTGCTGGGAAGTGAGCTTTCAGATAGGCTGTTTGATAAGCCACCCAACTATAACATGTGGCATGAGACTTATTAAAAGCATATGATGCGAATTTCTCCCAGTCAGCCCAAATCTTCTCAAGGATTTTAGGATCATGTCCATTATCAGCACCTTGCTTAAGGAACTTTGGCTTCATGGCGTCTACAATGGCTTTTTTCTTCTTACCCATTGCCTTACGCAAAGCATCACTCTCACCTCGGGTAAAACTTGCAAGTTGTCGACTCAACAACATCACTTGCTCCTGATATACGGTAATGCCATAGGTATCCTTAAGATATTTCTCCATACAAGGAATATCATAAGTCACCAGCGATGGGTCATGCTTACGTCTAATGAAATCTGGAATATAATCCATAGGTCCTGGACGATACAATGCGTTCATCGCAATCAAATCCTCAAAGACTGTAGGATGTAATTCCTTCAGATATTTCTGCATACCAGGAGACTCAAACTGGAATGTTCCTATGGTTCGGCCCTCTTGATAAAGTTTATAGGTCAATTCGTCATCTATAGGTATATGATCCAAATCGACATCTATACCTCTCGTTTCTTTGATAACCTTACAAGCCTCTTTTTCCTCTGAAAGCGTCTTCAGTCCAAGGAAGTCCATCTTAATCAATCCAGTAGACTCAATAACGTGTCCGTCATATTGCGTAACAGCACACTTCAATTCTGGGAAATCTGGGTCTGGAGCTGTTGAAACCGGAACCCAGTTACTGATAGGATCTCGACAGATGATAAAGCCACATGCGTGGATACCTGTACCACGGATGGTACCTTCCAACATCTTGGCATATTTAATTGTATTACGTTCACGAGGATCTGCAGATACTTCGGCTTCTTGTAATTCCGGTGTACACTTGATTGCATTTGCCAAGTTCATCTTCATTCCATCAGGCAAACGCTCCGGTATTGATTTCTTCAAGAAGTTGGAACGATCCAAAGGTAGTTTCTCTACACGAGCGACATCTGCGATGGAGTTCTTGGTTGCCATAGTACCATACGTGATAATATGGGCACAGTTTTCATGTCCATACTTATCCATAACCCATCGCAATACTTTTCCACGACCATCATCATCAAAGTCGGTATCAATATCCGGAAGGTTCACACGGTCTGGATTCAAGAAACGCTCAAACAGCAAATCATACTTCAATGGATCGATCTTGGTAATTCCCAGACAATATGCGACAACAGAACCTGCTGCGGATCCACGCCCTGGACCTACCCACACTCCCAACTCCTTACGAGCTGAGTTGATAAAGTCTTGTACGATAAGGAAGTAACCTGGGAAACCCATCGTCTTCATTACGTGCAACTCGAAATTTATATGTTCCCGCACATTATCAGCAAGAGGGTCTCCATATCTTTCTTTAGCACCATCATATGCTAACTTTGCAAGATAATCGGCCTCAAACTTTATTCGATATATTTTATCATATCCTCCTAATCGGTCTATCACTTTTTGACCTTCCTCAGGCGGAAGTTGATTTTCTCCGTTCTCATCAGAAGTAAACTCATCATAAAGCTGTTGCTCAGAGATCTTTTGTCTCCATTCTTCTTCTGTTCCGAAAGATTCCGGAATTGGGAAGAATGGCATAATTGGGCCATGCTCTATGCTATAGGTCTCTACCTTATCAAGTATCTCAAGCGTATTTGACAATGCCTCTGGTATATCAGAGAACACTTCATTCATTTCCTCTCGTGTCTTGAACCATTCCTGTTTAGAATAGCGCATTCGGTTAGGATCGTCAAGATCCTTACCTGTAGACAAGCACAGAAGATGATCATGGGCCTCTGCTGTCTCTTTATCTTCAAAGTGACAGTCGTTTGTACATACCAGCTTTATACCGTATTCCTTCGCGAACTCTACAAGAACCTTATTAGCCTTTTCCTGAAGAGGGTAGGTTTCACGATTAGCGATGACTGTAGGGTCTGTAACCTTATGACGCTGCAACTCTAGATAATAATCATCCCCAAAAACACGATGATACCATTCACAAGCTTCCCGTGCTCCCTCTAAATCTCCTTTTAGAATTTTACTAGGGACTTCACCTGCAATACAAGCTGAGCATACGATAAGGTCTTCATGATACTTTTCTAGATCTTCACGATCCGTACGAGGTCGCATGTAATATCCATCAACCCATGCTCGACTAACCAACTTGATAAGATTTTTATAACCATTATAATTTTTGGCAAGAACAATGAGGTGGTAACCACCCATATCACCATGTTCCTTAACCTTCTCTTCTTTTTTATGATGGGCAACATACATCTCACAGCCGAAAATAGGTTTAAAAGGTTCCAAGCCCTCTTTCTTCCTCTTCTTATTTATTCCAGCGCAATAATCGGCAAACTCTTTAATACCAAACATTACACCGTGATCGGTTATAGCCATACCCTTCATTCCATCTTTTATTGCCTTGTCTACAAGATGATTGATTTTAGACAAACCATCCAATATGGAATAATGTGTATGTACGTGTAGATGTATAAAATCTTCCATGTGAATAATAAAATTATGCGATTTGGGAATGTAAAGTTACGTCTATTTTTCGAGAACACCAAAAGAATAGAGCGAAAAATTTGCTAAAACCGATAAAAAGGACTAACTTTGCACCGATATAATGGAAGTAAAAATCCTACTATGGGACAGAGAATAAAGAAAATAAAGAAAATCAGAATACATCGCGAGGGTGTTGAACAGTTAGTTTGTGGTGCTATCGGCATTGTTGCTATTGCAACTTTACTATGGTATCTTTTTGAGACAAAGATTCCTTTCTGGAGTTTTGTTATCGTTTTTGGTACCATCTATGGCATTGTGTTGAATTTCTACCGTTGTCCTATCCGATACATCAATATAGAAAACACAAACAAATTGGTCGTTGCTCCTGCCGATGGAAAGATTGTCGTTATCGAAGAAGTTGAGGAAAACGAATATTTTCACGACAAGCGATTAATGATTTCTATCTTTATGAGCCTTTGGAATGTACACGCCAACTGGTTCCCTGTAGATGGTAAAGTCAAATTTGTTCAGCACAAAAACGGAAACTATCACAAAGCATGGTTACCTAAAGCGAGCGAAGAGAACGAGCATGCTGATGTAATGATTACAACTGAAGATGGAACAGATATTCTGTGCCGTCAGATTGCTGGTGCTGTTGCTCGTCGAATCGTAACTTATGCTAAGGAAGGAGAAGATTGCTATATTGATGAGCACTTAGGTTTCATCAAACTAGGTTCTCGCGTTGACGTTTACCTACCTATTGGCTCTGAGGTTTGTGTCAAGATGGGACAAGCAACAACAGGAGACCAAACTATTCTTGCAAAATTGAGATAATGAGTATAAAAAGACATATTCCTAACACGATTACATGCTGCAACCTGATATCTGGCTGTATCGCAACAACATTCGCTTTTTGTGGTAATCTCCAAATAGCCCTTCTATGGATTATCATGGGTGCAGTTTTTGATTTCTTTGATGGCATGAGCGCCAGATTACTAAAGGTATCATCACCAATTGGTAAAGAATTAGACTCTTTGGCCGATGATATTACCTTTGGACTAGCTCCATCAACAATTGTCTTTTGGTTATTGGGGGTAGTGGAATATCCATCTTTCCTTGAACCATACAGAAGCGTTATCCCATTCTTTGCCTTCGTAATGGCAGCATTTTCTGCATTAAGATTGGCTAAATTTAATTTGGACGAAAGACAGACTACTAGCTTTATTGGTTTACCGACTCCAGCCAATGCTTTGTTCTGGGGAGCATTAATCGTTTCTAATCCATCATGGCTTATTCATGGCTCATATTCATTATTCATCATATTAGCTATGGTATGCATTAGTAGCTATCTGTTAATTAGCGAACTTCCTATGTTTGCTTTGAAATTCAAGCAATGGGGATGGAAAGGTAATGAAATAAAATATTACTTCATAGCTCTTTCCATCATATTGTTCTTCGTTTTGGGAATCTGGGAAGCATGGGCAGTTATCATTGTATGCTATGTTCTAATTTCCATCTTCATGTTTTTAAGAAAACATTAAAATTTCACAGAAACTCGTTTACCCATATAATCAACGCTCTTAGCAGAGCCTTCGGGTAAGTTAATTATAAATTTGCAAATATGTCTCATATTTGCAAATTTTCCGTTTTGTCTATTAATAATAAAAGTACGGCTATCATCTTTCCATTCTAGAAGTATCGTAGAATACTCTCCCTTCTCATAATCGTAGTTCGTACCATTGTCATCATACAACAAAAATTTTGCATCCCCACCAGGATATATACGAACTTCCATAGGCTTATCAGAGTTCTCCGTTGTATATTGTCTATCAGGTCCTAAAGGAAGAATAGAACCAGCACGAGCGAAAACTGGTATATGCGATTTGACAACTGGAACATCTACATATTGTGCACCTGAATAATACTGATTGGTTTTGATATCATACCAACCAGAAGAATTCTTAGGCAAATAGACTTTAGCCTTCTTAACTCCTTTTTCCCAGATGGGAGAAACCAACAAGGATTTACCAAACATATATTCTGTCGATTGCTTCAAAGCCTCATCATCATCAGAAAAATCAAAGACAAGAGGTCTCATCAGAGTAGAACCTTTATAAGTTATTTCTGCTGCATTACTATATATATAAGGTAGCATACGATAGCGCCAATTTATATTATCAAGGATAATGCTTTCAACTTCTGAACCATATCGCCACGGCTCTGTATCACTCATATAACCATGAACACGCATCAATGGCAGATAGACACCAACTTCTATCCATCTAAGCATACGCTCTATATAATCCAGATTCGTATATTGATCATAAGGTCGAAAGAAGCCACCAGCATCAAATGTCCACCATGGCATACCAGCAGCAGCCATGCCTAATCCTGCAACGATCTGATGATGTAATGTTTTCCAATCATTACCAACGTCACCACTCCACATGGCAGCTCCATATCTTTGAATACCAGGATACCCACAACGCGTAAGTATCATCGACCTACGCTGATCATCATCTTTACGCAATCCCTCATAAACCGTTTTATTTACTAATAGCGGATATACATTACGAAAGACCTCACCATGATACTTACCATTCATAAC
Source organism: uncultured Prevotellaceae bacterium (assembly GCA_902775075.1). The sequence goes on from CACYKX010000052.1 coordinate 15,542, forward strand.
CATACGCCCCATAAGGTCATCATTCTCAGGCTCGGTTGCATCTTGCCACCAAGCATCAATGCCAATCGGCCTCAACAGACGTTTACTAAAATTATTCCAATAACTCTCTGCAGCTTTAGGATTAAAGAAATCTATCCATTGTGTCCCTGGTATATAATAACCACTCTGCCCCATCTGTTTACCAATTACTGAATTAGGATCTATCTTTGACCAGACTGAGACCATCAATCGCATGTTCATACTATGAAGACTATCAACCATCGCCTTAGGGTTAGGATAATCCTTTTCATCGAAGACTATCAACCATCGCCTTAGGGTTAGGATAATCCTTTTCATCAAAGCGCATTGAATTCCAACCATATCTCCCCCAATATTGCCAGTCTTGAACCATCATATCGACAGGAATACTTTTCTGACGAAATGTTTTTGCAACATCCAGTAATTCGTGCTGACTATGAAAACGTTCACGGCAATGGATATATCCCAATGCCCATTTCGGCATTAATGGAGCACGTCCTGTGACAGTACGAAAGTTCTCGATGATTTGATCAGCAGAGCCTACAAAAACTGTAAAATCCACATCCTCACTTACTGGAGAACGGAATATAGTATATTCTTTATCCTCATCAGATTGTTTTCCGATGCGCTTTACATAAACGACGGGCTTATCATTCTGTTCCAATTCTGCATCAATAATATGTCTACCCGCCGTCAGATGTACAATTGTAGATGCCGTTGGTGGAAGCCATAGATTATTTAAATCGATGACGTTTTTTCCATCAATAGACAGTTGATGTCGCCTAGCCATCTTCTGTCCTACGTCCAACAATATAGAATAATCTCCTGTTTTATCAATATTTATTTGACCCTTAAAAATATTCTTAAAAATATTCTTACGTCTTACCTCTTCTTTACCACCTTCTGTAGAAGTAACTTGAACGACTTCTTCTTTTTCTCCACCACTTGAACGATACAAGTTTATGCATGAATCTCCTGGGTTAAACTCAGTCAAGCCATAGTTATTCCATAGCAAGCCATATCCTAAACTAGATATCATCATTGGTATAGATATCTGCGTATTAACCTGAGTTAGCCTCCTACTTAACCCCTTTATGTTGGTATACCCATCCTGAAATTGTCCCAATCCATAAAGATATTCATGTCGAGGAGACTCTATCCTTAATTGTGATATATAGGTTGGATCTGAATAAATTGAAGATGCTTGTAAAAGAATCTGATCTGCAAGAAAGACTCGTTTTCCTCTATTGTCAAAGATTTCTACAACACCTTGCTTTCCATCAATAAGAATGTTCATGTTTAAAGTTGAAATCTTGACACCAGAATTTATTTTACAAACTTTATATTTTACATGGTCAGCACAAGGAACATATACATAATCCGGTAATATCGGATTCGTTTTCTCTAAATATTTAAATCGAACAGATCGATTCGTCAACAAAGATATCTGTAGACTGCCCTTTCCAAAAGGAAAAGACAATGCATCAACAGACAAGACAACAAATAACAAGAAAAGTACGAAAAAGGAGCGTTTCATATTCTACTTTTTATCAATAATCATATAATTACCACTAAGATGCATAAAGGCAAACAGACGTAAAAGTCCATCATAATAAGCATCAAAATATCCATCTTGTTCCACTTCATGCTTAGCATTCCAAAGAGCATCAACAAACTCTTTGCGCTTCTGATGCTTACACATTTGTGATGCCGCAGCCAAAGTAGCAACAAGTCCAATAGAATGGCGAAGTTTCTTTGGGAATGTTCCTGCAGCTATAATCTCTTCTTCAGAAGGTAAACTACCATCAACATTATACTGATCAACATATCGATCTATACCCTTGGAATAAAAAAAATTCTGTATTTTCTCTCCATAAGATTTCTGCCATAAGGAATCCACTCCCGACCATTCATAGTCTAGAGCGACATTCATAGGTACACGCCAAGAATCATACCTGAAAGTTTGCATCTTATGATTACGAAATTCCAGCAGACTACCATCATAGTTATTGATATCAGGATTAAGTCCCGTCACCTGATTTACCGATTTATGAAGATACTCTCTTGCCTTACTTGCCATCTGGAGATAATAAGATTTTCTACCATCATCCGCATATTTAGCCCATACTTCATAAAAGGCTGGAATATGATATGAAGGATCTGTAAACCTACCACCAAACTTATCTGGAGTAAATGTTATCAGTTTCGTTTTACGATCGATCAAAGGCATAACATCTGAATCGCCCTTTTTACCGAAAGAGCAATTCAAGATGTTTTGAGCCTCCTTTTTATAATCTATTCCAGTATGGTCACCCCAACGGTTAGAAGCAAAAAGAAGAGAAGTTATATAATACAATTCACCATCCGAGGCAGAACCCTCTGCATTTCGTGTACCATCAACTTTACAACTCCAGGCAAAATATCCTTTGCGTGGACCAGTCTGATGCTGCATATACTTTTTGCTCCAACGCCAGATACGGTCGAAGATATTCTTCCTATTAAATTCTACCGCAATCATCATCCCATACGACATACCTTCGGTTCTTACATCAGCGTTCTTTATATCACTAATATATCCCAAACTATCGCCAACTTCAAAGTATACCTTGTTGGGACCATAGAATACATCATAGAATACCTGATCCATTTTTCTTGAGACCTCATCGGGAGAATATCCCAACTCCACAAACAAGTTAGTACTCTTTTTCGCATGACAAACTCCAAATGCCACAACAAGGAGAAGTGTTGACAGTATTTTTCTGGTATTCATCGTATTGGGTTTCTATGTATTATATAATAATTAATTGTATCTAAAGAAATCAACATCTACATATCCACCATTCTGCTTGGTAGCATAATTGAAAATGGCGAAACGTGTACCCATAAAGAAACGGCGATAATCAAAGATCATTCTATAGTCTTTTCCTATCTTTTTCCATTCTTTGTTATCTACACTATAATAGAAGTTGGCAATATCTTTTCCAAGACTGAAGTCGGCGACAATCTTCAAATAGATTTTATCACCTTTGATTTTTACAGTCTCTTTGACAACCTGTTTAACATCCGTAACGGCTTTTTCTTGCTCCGTAAGCCTTACCGACTCTTCACTCATAGTGAGAATCTTTTTCTTGCCATTCTTAGAAATCGTCAAAATACCAGAATCGCCATTAAAGGCTGCGACACCAGTCTTATCACCATCTTTCATACCGCTCAAGTCCAAGCAAACGACACCAGAACACATTGGTCCTCCCATTCTCTGAGATATTGTATTAGGAGCCTCGAAAATATTATTAACGATACGACTTGTCTTTAGACGAAGATATCCAGGACGTTCTGTAAGCGACCAGGCACTATCTATTGGATTATGATTCCATTGCCAGTCTAGTTTCAACTTATCCTGATCAAATTCATCACTTGAGATGATCGTCTTCGTAGGACATCCCTTAACAGGTTTATCCATCATTCCCGGAACATTTCCGAATTCATCTCCAAGAATAGGCCAGCCATCTATCCATCTACAAGATTCAAGTGTAGGGACACGACCGACGCCTCCACGATCTTGGAAGATAAATCCATACCAATCACCTTTTGGAGTATCTACGATAGTACCTTGACCTACACCACCAAAGCCAGCAAACAAGGTTTCCAAGACGACCTTCTTCTCATACTTTCCATGAATACTATCTGCTCGGAAACAAACTTCACGACGTGGGTGACCAGCGGTCCAAGAAATCATCAACAGATAATACTTACCATTATGTTTAATCATTCTGCTACCCTCCAAAAGTCCTTTTTCTTCTGAATCTCGTTCGAACAATTTCACATCTGTACCTTCTTTTACACCACTAAGATCCGATTTCAATTCACAGATCTGACCCGTTCCATAGATAACATAAACGCGGTCATCATCATCGAAAAACAATGTAGCATCATGGAAATGGCGCATTCTTGACACCAAATTCCATTTGCCGGCCGGATTACTCGTTGAATAGATATAAGTCTCTCCTCCAGGATTATCATTAGGAGCGAAAAGCGCATAGAACTTGCCCTTATGATATTTCAAAGATGTAGCCCATTGTCCACGACCATATACAGTACCATCCTTCATATCATATTTAGGAGAGTCTGTCAACTTATCAAAGATATAGCCTATCGTTTCCCAGTTTACAAGATCCTTTGATCGCATAATTGGTGCACCAGGCATCAGATGCATTGTCGTACTAACAAGATAGAAGTAATCGCCTACTCTTATCACATCAGGATCTGGCACATCTGCCCATAATACAGGATTTGAAAATCTATTTTGAGTCTGCTCCGATACATACTGTAACGCTTGAATCAAAGATGATTTCCAATAATCCCAGTTATGTGCGCCGGAACGAACTCTAAGCTCGTAATTAATATGTTTCTCGCGCAACGATTTTACGAAATCCATGTTACCGTCCAAAGTAAAATCTTGATCTCCACAGTCGATGAACCATTTCACATTTCTCCAGTTTTTCACCTGTTCATCATTAGCCGCGTTGACCATCTTTATTGGATTATTACGCTCAACATCTTGTTGCCTCCATTCCCCCAATGGATCGTTCTTAAGGAAATCCAATGGCTGTCGACGTAAATATGCACTCATAGCATACACGACATTAAACATCTCCGGATGATGGAGTCCATAACCGACACTACCACCGCCTCCCATTGAGAAACCGGCAACAGAGCGCATTCCTGGTTGACGATTCACACGATATTTCGTCTCTATATATGGAATCATCTCATGAAAGAAATAATCCTCAAATTTCCACTCTGGTTCCTTAAACCAAATCATTCGTCCTCCCTGATTTGCTTCCGGACAAACGATGATCATCTTCTGCATTTTACCAGCTGTCACCAAACTGTCTACAACTTGCTGAAGTCTGCCAAACTGTGTCCAGTCAGTATTAGAGCATCCACCTCCGTGAAGTAAATATAAAACAGGATACTTTTCTTGAGATTTCTCATAACCATCTGGTAGACAAACTGTATATTCTCGCTCTGAGATACCAGGGAGTATCGAGCAAGGCATAGTTTTATGTTCAACCTTACATCCTGCCATACTTTCCACCGGAGAGAATAAGACCAGCAGAGCAGAAATACCGATAAAGAATTGTTTCATATATCTTTTTATCATATTAAATTACTTCACCAATAGCCATCCGCCATTCTTCGGGATCGTTACGGTAACCTTTCGGGTTTTAGAAAT
>CACYKX010000053.1 GCA_902775075.1 uncultured Prevotellaceae bacterium
CAGATTAGATCTGTTGTAAATGGAATTAAAGTGCTTAGCATTAATCAGAAGTTTATTAATTCAACTTCGATAATTTTTCCTCCTCTTTCCGAGCAGCAATCTATAGCATCATTTCTTGATGAGAAATGTGGCGAAATAGATTCTTTGATTGCTTTGCAGGAGGAGATGATAACAGAATTGCATGATTATAAACAATCAGTTATCACAGAGGCTGTCACCAAAGGTCTTGACCCAAATGCCAAAATGAAGGATAGTGGCGTAGAATGGATTGGGGAAATACCGGAAGGGTGGAAAGTATATCCTTTTAAATCTATATTTAAAACAAGCAAAGGACTGAATATAACTAAAGCTGATCTTACGGAAAAAGGTATTCCTGTGATAAATTATGGTCAAATTCATAGCAAAAACAATCCTGGAACAAGAATAATAAAAGAACTTATTCGTTATGTACCAGAGAAGTATATTGCTTCCAATCCTGAATGTTTGCTACCAGTAGGTAGTATTCTATTTGCTGATACATCTGAGGATATCGAAGGATGTGGAAATGCGGTATATATAGATCAAAGTGATATTATATTTGCAGGCTATCATACAGTTGTTGCAAAGCCCAATAATAGTAGTAATAAATATATTGCATATCAATTATTGACCGATTGCTGGAGAAGCCAGATTAGATCTGTTGTAAATGGAATTAAAGTGCTTAGCATTAATCAGAAGTTTATTAATTCAACTTCGATAATTTTTCCTCCTCTTTCCGAGCAGCAACACTTTGATAACCCTCAAGCAGCAGAAAATAGAGGAGCTAAAGGATTATAAGAAGAGCATAATATACGAATACGTTACTGGAAAGAAAAAAGTATAAGGATATGACGGACAAAGAATTGATAGACATAGCTCGATGTGGTGAAACGACTGTTGTGCAGTTTAAGCAAATGTTTCCTGGACAAAAAGAAATAGCAAAGGAGATGGTCGCTTTTGCCAATACACGAGGTGGTATAATCATTTAAATGATGTGGATGGAAAAGAATTTAAGGTAACACTTCTTAGAAGTCAGTCCACCTCTCAGTCCACCTCTCAGTCCACCTCTCAGTCCACCTCTCAGTCCGTTCAAACAAGAAAAATTTCAGAAGTAGCTATGGAAATTTTAGAATTAATTAGAAATAATCCAGAAATAACCTATGATGAGATTTCGGCAAGGCTGGGTAAAGCTCGTAGTGGTATTGCAAAACACATAAAGAAACTTCAAGAACAAGGGCTTATACGACGGGACGGACACGACTATGGTGGTAGATGGGAAATTATAGAAAAATAAACTTATTGTTTTGAATTATGACACACAGCGGTTTACAGGAAAAGAATTTTGAGGCCGATATAGAACAGTATCTTATCACAGAAGGAGGGTACGTGAAAGGTTCTCAGAAAACATACGATAAGGAGAAGGCCATTGACCTTGATACTCTCATTCGTTTTATCAAAGACTCTCAACCTAAGGCTTGGGAGAAGTTTGAACGTGTGTTTGGATCTAATGCTAAAACTGAACTCTACAAGACGATGCAGGGCGACATCTTGAAGTATGGCCTTATTCATACGCTTCGTAAGGGTATCAAGAATAGGGGCATTGAGATTCAACTTTGCTATTTCGCTCCAGCCTCTTCGCTCAACCCTGAACTTATGGAGAAGTATCATAAGAATATCTTGGAGTGTACGCGCCAGTTCGTGTATAGCAAGGACGTGAAAAACTCTATCGATATGGTGCTCTCGCTCAACGGTATTCCTGTGGTGGCCATAGAATTGAAAAACCAGTTCACGGGACAGGATGTGAACGACTCAATAGAACAATGGAAGCATGATCGTAACCCTAAGGAACCTTTGTTTCATTTCGATAACCGTATCCTTGCTTACTTCGGCTGTGACCTCTATGAGGCTGCCATGGCTACAGAACTGAGGGGGGAGAAAACTTACTTTATACCGTTCAACCAAGGTAGCAATGGGGCAGGAAATGTGGGCGGCGCTGGTAACCCTCAGCGTGAGGATGGCGAATATGTCACCTCGTATCTCTGGAAGAATGTGCTCCGTAGGGATGTGCTGTTGGCTATCCTGCAGCGCTTTATCATGCGACAGACGGAAACGAAAATCTCGCTCATCATGGATAAGCATGGTAGGGAGAAGGAAGTATCAAAGACGAGTACGAAAATTATCTTCCCAAGATATCATCAGCTCGATGTGGTGGAGAAACTTATCCATGACACAGAAAGCCATGGCGCTGGCAAGAATTATCTGATTCAGCATTCTGCTGGGTCGGGAAAGTCTAACTCTATCGCTTGGCTTACTTATCGCCTGTCATCGCTCCATAACAAGGAGAACGCTAATATCTTTAAGGGGGTGTTCGTGGTAACTGACCGCCGTGTGCTGAACCGACAGTTGCAGGAGACGATCCTTGGCTTTGAACATGTGGAGGGTACGGTGACGACGATCACGGAGGATGATGCTCATGCTAGTGAGAAACTGCGTGATGCCATCAATGCGGATAAGACGGGTATCGTCATCACTACGCTCCAGCGCTTCCCGCAAATTTATGAACAGATACAAAAACATGGGGGTGACCAGTATGCCATCGTGGTGGATGAGGCTCACTCCAGTCAGAGCGGTAAGAGTGCTGAGAAATTGAAAGCGGCGCTTGCTGATACTGATGAAGCTCTGAAGGAGATGGCTGAGTGGGAGGATAAGAATGTGGAGGAACTGGAGAAAGAACAGGATAAGTTGATGCTCGACTTGCTTAGTCAGGGACAGCATAATAATTTATCGTTCTATGCCTTTACGGCTACTCCTAAACCTAAGACACTGCAGACCTTCGGTGTACTCGCAGAGAAGGGAAAATCGCCTGATGAGGATGTCTATAAGCCTTTTCATGTGTATTCGATGTTGCAGGCTATAGAGGAGGGATTTATCAAGGATGTACTGAAGAATTATACTACTTATGAGATATCGTACGAGATTGCGCGTAAGTCGGAGGATAACCCTGACTACGAGGAGACACCGGCAACGGTGGCGCTGAAGGCTTTCCATGACAATCATGAGGATACCATCAATAAAAAGACGGCTATCATCGTGCAGAAGTTCCGTGAGGTGACATTGCAGAATATGGAGGGCAAGGCAAAGGCTATGGTGGTGACATCGAGCCGTGCTCATGCTGTGCGCTATTTCTTCGCTATCCAGGAGTATTGTCGTAAACAGAATATTACGGATGTGCACCCTATGGTGGCTTTCTCTGGAAAGGTGGAATACAAGGGGGTGGAATATACTGAACCTAAACTCAATAAGCGTGGTGATAAGACGATATCTGAGGATAAGTTGCCTTTGTATTTTGCCAGTGACTTCTATAATATGCTGATCGTGGCTGACAAGTATCAAACGGGCTTTGATGAGCCGATGCTACATACGATGTTCGTGGATAAGAAGTTGAGGAATGTGAAGGCTGTTCAGACGTTGTCTCGACTGAACCGTGCGCATCCTCTGAAAAAGGATACTTTTGTTTTCGACTTCGTGAACTCTTGTAATGATATCAAGGAGGCTTTTGAACCTTTCTATAAGGATACGGAATTGATCAATCCTGTGGACGTGAACTATGTGTATTCTTTCCATCAGGATATTGAACTATTCCATCTTTGGACAACGGAGGATGAGGAGAAGTTTTATGCGCTTTTCTCTGCTGTTAGTGAGGACAAAAATAATAAGTCGAAGTTGGGGGCGCTGACGAATGCTCTGAAACCTGTTGTCGACAGATTCCAAGAACTGGAGGAGGAACAGCGCTTCGAGGTGAGAGGTAAGATCAAGAACTTTGTGCGCTTCTATTCCTATATGGCGCAGATTGCTCGTACCTTCGACCGCTCACTGATGAAGTCGTATGTTTTTGCTGATTATCTGTATCGTGTGTTGCCTAAGAATCCTCGTGAGAGGGTAGACCTCGACAAAAAGGTGAAGTTGGTGAACAATGTCATCAAGGCTAATGAGATGACTGCAATCAACCTTGCTGGGGATAAACCGCAGATTAAAGGTGAGAACCCTGGAGCTAGCAGAAAACCGGAGGATACTCGTGATCTACTTGATAACATTATCGAGAAGGTGAACCTCATGTTTCGTGGTGAGTTCTCTGAGGCTGACCGTGTGATGGTGGAGGGTATCTTCGATTTGATTCAGAAACAGTCGCCTAAGAAGATGGCAAAGCAAGCTGCTGGTAATGATGAAAATCAGTTTGTTGATAGTATCTTCCCGGATATATTCAGTAAGGCGGCTCAGAACTGTTATGTCAATCAAACGGATTCTTATCGCAAACTGTTTGAAGACCAGGAGTTCTATCAGGTATTGATGAAGCAGATGGGACATGCTATCTATGAGCGCCTTCGTGAGCAGGAGACTAAGGCTTATACGGTTCAAAACTTGAGGGATAAGGTTGTGCCGTTGATGCGTGAGGATTTCGCTGGGGTTGCTGGTATCGGCAGAACGCTCGAGGAGGCTTTCCAGTGGATGATAGATGTGCTGAAGGTGAATAGTATCAGTAAGTATGATGCTCTTGGCGAAAATATTCTGAATGCCTTGTTCAAACTTTATTGCTGTCCTAACACGCTTACCTTGAACGAGAGACGTGCTTATCTTAAGGTTCTTGTTACGGATTATGAGTCGTATCTGAAGAAACTCTATTATCTCATCACGGATAAGGAGGTGACGGATAAGGATGGTAATGTGGAATATGCTGCTCTTAGCAATGCCATCTATTGTATGAAACTGAATAAACTGAAATTCGGTACGAGTGCTGTAGATCAGAAGTTTGCTCAGTATCTGGACATTGTTGTGAACTTGCGTAATGCTGAAAATCATCAGGCGAGAAGTCTTGATGCTAAGGAGGTGAAGTTGGGTATTCATGTTGTTACTGTCATGCTGCTGTATGTCACTCTTAAGAATATCACAGAACTTGAAATGGTGGAGAGTAAGTTTAAAAGTGAATCTGATGATGTGAATTCTAAGTGTGTCTATAAACGTATAAGTGAGGAGTCTATGATGGATATGGCTGCTGATCGTGATCCTATAGTCTGATGTGTTGAAGAAGCGTAGAAATAACGTTTTAAATCGATTAATATGAATTTACCAAGTGACACATTATACTTGCCTATCAAGCAGGTATATTTTGACCAGATTGTTGCTGGTACAAAGAAGGAAGAGTTTCGTGAGATTAAGTTGGGTATTACTGCCAACAGGTATCTATTGCGTAAATTTGATGAGAAAGGTAAGCCTATCAAAGATACAAATGATGTGGAGGGATATGTTCGTGATGAAGAACATACTGATCCGAACGTCAAGAAGTATTGGATTGATGACTACAACAACGGACATTTCCCGTTTAAACCATATCCATATAAGAAATTATATCTTGCTGTGGGCTATAACAAAGAGCGGGATACCGCTCTTGTTGAGGTTGACGGCTACAGATTTATACCGAACATGATAAGAGATAACTTATATGCTTTCTGGATGATTGCTTTTCATATCGGTAAAGTGTTGGAGGTTCATCGTAAATGATAGGATATTACACCTTAAATGATATAGAGTAGAAAACCATCTGTTTTGTACTTTATATACATAAAAAGAAAAGCGGAAATCCTAAAAAGAATTTCCGCTTTCTTGATGGGTGGAGGGTGGGACTCGAACCCACGACATTCAGAACCACAATCTGACGCTCTAACCAACTGAACTACATCCACCATCTTAATTGATGTTCGCTATTGTTGTTTAGCGGGTGCAAAGGTAAGAGAAAAAAATGGTTTCACCAAATTTTTCTCTTACTTTTTTCAAAAAAAGTTTATTTTGCAGGAGAAGTTGGTGCCTGAGGTGCATTCTGACCTGCTGCAGCAGGAGTTGCAGTGTTAGCATCGTTACTCTGACCAGGCATTGCAGGCATTGCTGTGTTGGTCGTAGTAGAAGTTTTCTCCATAACACTTTCATCACCTTGAGCTTTTGGAGCGGTGTAAGCGCAAAGAACGCTGATGACAACCATGATACCGGCAAAAGTCCATGTGAGTTTTTCAATGATATCGGTGGTCTTACGAACACCCATGATAGAATTTGATGAAGAGAAGTTTGAAGCGAGTCCACCTCCCTTTGACTCCTGAATAAGTACGATTCCGATCATGAGGAATGATACCAGGACAATTAAGATAATTAATAATGTGTACATTGTTATTTATTGTTTTTATTATTTATAATCAATTTCTCTAAGAAACGCATCTGGTCTGCAAAGTAAGCATTTTTTTTCGGATAATTCAAATATAATCTCTGGATTATTTCCAATGCTTTCTCATATCTGCCTTGTTTAATGTAGATTCGTGCCAATGTTTCCGTGAAGTAGCTTTCGTCTGTTTCCTTTTCTTCTGTTGGGGAATCAGCTTGTTTTTCAACTCCTTCTTCCTCTTCTTGTTCCTCTACAGTCGTGTCAGGCATATCCTTGGTGGCCTCCTCCAGATTATACTGTTCCTCCGGGATGAGCAAGTCTTCATCGATTTTCTCGTTTTGTTCTTGTTCCCCCTCTTCGGTAGACAGGTTGAAACCACCATCATGGATGAAGTTGTCGATGAGGTCGATAGTTCTACTTCCGGAAGACTTGGCTTCGCCGTCCTCCTGTTCCTGTACATCTTCGACCTTGTTGTCTTCATCTTCAGTCTCGAGTAGGTAGGCCACATAGTCAACGGCAGCATCGGCAGGAGTAGGCTTGCGGTGTTGCTTACTTGTCTCTTCGTTGTCTTCGTCGGCAGGGATTGATTCCAAGAAGTTGTCAATCAATGCCACGGTTCTGCTACTGTTGTCCTGTTGGGTGACAGCAGGTTTGTCTTCTTTGCGAAGTGTGTGCAACTTGTAATGCGCAGCCTCTATCATCTGGAAGAGTACCTTGCGGTCGGTGATATAGATGGCAGCTCGGCGCAATTCCTCATCGAAAGAAGGACTATGGAGTATGTATAGGTTCTGCAACATCAGCAGGCGTGCCGTCTGATAGTAAGGATGAAGGGCAAGAAGACTACGAAGGTCGTAGAGCGTCTCCTTGTTCATCTTTTCTGGATGTTGTATTAGTTGTGCTAACTCCATTACCAATTTGCGACTGTTGCGTTGAATATTTGATCGACGAGGTCCTTGATGATTTGTGTTACCAGTTCTTCCTGTACGCTGGCCAGACTCTGAGTAGTCTCATAGGTCTGAGCAGCGGTGAACTGTTTCTCGAAGTCCTCGCTGTGATTTTTATTATTTGTGAAGCGCACGTTTACCGTGATGCTCAACTCGGTCTGTGCAGAGTATCCCTCACTGGAAACAGATTTGTTACGCTGTGAATAGTTGGTGATCTCTCCCGAAATCTGTAAGTCACCGTTACGTTTTACCTGTTGCAGACGAGTGTGATTGGCAAACTCATCCTTGAGGGCATTGTTGAACATTGGGCCCATAGGTCCCCATACATAGCTTGAGCGAATAGGGAACTCATCTATCTGGATCGTCTTGGTCTTGTTGTAGTCGATGCTTGATCCGTTGAATTTGTAGGAAATGCTGCAAGCGGCTACCAGGCAAGTGAGGACGCAGATAGGGAGCACTATCCATAGATAGCGATGCGCTGTTATTACCTTATTGTATATTTCTTTTAGAATGATCATTTTTCTTTTTGCTTATCAAGACCGTATTGGTTGATTCTTCTGTACAAGGTTCGGTCGGAGATGCCGAGTTCCTGTGCAGCCTTCTTTCTGTTGCCTCCGTTGCGTTCCAAGGCTTTCTCTACCATCTGTCTGCCCAAGTCGTTGAGATTGAGCGTTTCCGGCTCTACTTCTTTGATCTCTTCGGCTTCGGCCTCTGCAATTTCGTTGCTTGAATCATGATGTCCCGATTGTACCATTGGGAACTTCGTAGTTTCGGAATCTTGGAATGTCGGATTCTGGAATCCTGCAGCCCCGGCAAGACCGCGTGCTTCATCGAGTTGTTTGCGGAGGGTGTTCATGTCGCGTTTCAAATCGCTCACGTTGCCTCTTAGCTCGTATAGAATCTTGTATAGTATCTCGCGTTCACTCTCGTAGGAGTGCTGTCCCGGTTTGTTGGTCGTCGCAAGTTGCGTAGACTCGATATCACGAGGAATGTATTGGAGTAGGGTCTCTGTGTCTATTTCCCTCTTCTCACTTAAGATAGACATTTGTTCGGTGATATTCTTGAGCTGTCGCACGTTACCCGGCCACTTGTACTGTAGCATGATCTGCTTGGCCTCATCGGTAAGCGTAATCTTTGGAATGCGATATTTCTCAGCCATCTGCATGGCAAAGAGGCGGAATAGCAATAATATGTCGTTACCACGATTGCGGAGTGGAGGCATCTGAATAGGGATGGTGTTCAAGCGATAATACAGGTCTTCGCGGAATTTACCTTCGCTTACGGCCTTGCGCATGTTCACGTTGGTAGCAGCCACAATCCTTACATTGGTCTTGCGAATCTGCGTACCGCCCACACGGATATATTCTCCTGTCTCCAGTACGCGGAGCAAGCGCGCTTGTGTCGCTAAGGGTAGTTCGCCTACCTCATCGAGGAAGATCGTACCCTTGTTGGTGATGCCGAAGTAACCTTCGCTTTCTCCGATAGCACCGGTGAAAGAACCCTTCTCGTGACCGAAAAGTTCGCTGTCGATGGTGCCTTCAGGAATAGAACCGCAGTTGATGGCAAGATATTGTTCGCGTCGGCGAGGGGAGTTGTCGTGGATAACTCTCGGAATGATTTCCTTGCCGACACCTGATTCGCCAACAATAAGTACGCTCAAATCTGTTGGCGCTACCTGAAGGGCAACGTCAAGAGCATGATTCAATTCATCGCAGTTTCCTACGATGTTGTATCTCTGTTTTACTTTTTGCAGTTCTGATGTATTCATTTAGCTGACAAATTTACATATTATTTTTGAGAAATGCGCAAATTTGGCAGTTTTTTTCGGGTTTTTAACCGCTTATTACTCTGTAAGAGTAGATTTTTTATCGAATTTGATGAGAAGTAGGCCGATAGCTACCCATATCAGTTCACGAAGACGGACGATTAAGGCCACGAAGATTCCTGCGCTTGCGGTCATGGCAAGTCCTGTCGTGGAGAGGAGAAAACCGCCTTCTCTGCCGCCCAATTGGAGGGGCATGAAGAAGAGTAGGTTGGCAAGTAATGAGGTGAAGGCCAAGATGAGGATGCAATCGATATAGTTTACCTGTGGCATGAGTACCAAGAGTATAAAGAAAATTTCAAGTGCTGAACAGATTCTGCACGTGAGTTCTAAGAGTACTGCCGTGATAAACGATTTGGGGTTCTGACGATGGAGGGCTGCAATCTGTTCGTCAATGGTGTTGAGTTGTTGTTCGTGGGTGGCGATAAAATGCTCAGCCCTTCTGTGTAAACCGGGAATATGCTTGGCGATATTCATGGCTCTGTAAGCCAACCCTTTGCGATATCCCTTCATGAAAAACCATATTCCGAGGGAACAGAAAGCGAAAGTCAATGCGAGGATGATTCCCATGAAAAGATGAATTTCTTGGGTGATAATGTAAAGAAATATGGATATAATCCAAAACCAGAAATGACTGAAGATGTGGGTCATCGCATAGAGTACCACAGAGGATGTGGCTTTCTCGGTACCGATATGTGGCGCTAAGGCCATGATGCGATAAGGTTCGCCACCCATCAAACCGCCTGGGGTGGCATAGTTTAGGGCAAAACCGGAGACGGTGATCTTATAGAGCCAAAGAAAGTTGACCTTGGCTTTTAACGAACGGATGATGACATACCATGCCGACACGTTGAAGATGTACAGAAATGCCCACAGGATGAGGACAGCAAAGAACCAATAACCGGCATGTTGCAATCCTTGCCATACTTCGGTAAAGTTGAGTTGACTTACCATGAAGCCGAGTACAACGATACCAAAAATGAAGAAGGCATTCTGGTATTTCTTTCTCATCTCTTATCCTTGAGTTCGTATCTTTAGAGTTTTCTGGTGTTAAAGCATTTGCTCTAACACCAGGCGTTCTCTTTTATTTCTTCTGTGATTCTTTCTTCTCTGTAGCTTTATCTTCCTTTGGAGGGAATGGAGCACCACTATGCTTCTTAGGGATGGCAAAACGAGTCTTCTCGCTCTCATCACGTTTCTCATGATAGAGTTTCTTGAGCGGATTTGCCAAAGGTTCATCGTAACGACGGCGATTGTTGAAGGTGTCGATAGCCAAATAGACGGCATGACGGAAACTATCAGGGCTCTCCACACACTTGCCCGCATTCTCGTAATCAACGGTCATATCGGATGCCGTCGTAATGGCAGGAAGGTTAGCCAAATAGACCACACCAGATTCCGGAGCGATAGTTTTGAAAGGCGCCGTGCCTTGGTCGTGATACATTGCCAAAATACCGTCGAAAGACTGATAATAACCATTGCCAAAGAATTCGTCTGCCGCATAAGGACCGAATGTCTCTACACCCTTGTCTACGAGTTCATTGATTGTCGGAATGATGACCTCAGTCTCCTCCTTGCCGAAGGTACCATCCTCGTTGGTACTTGGATTGAGTGCCAATACGGCGATGCGAGGGTTAGAGATATTGAAGTCGCGACGAAGAGTGTTGAAGAATATCGTAGCCTTTGTGGCGAGAGTTTCTTTTGTGATGGAATTAGCCACATCCTTGAGCGGAATGTTCTCGGTGACAGAAGCCAGACGAATCTGTTTGTTGACAAGGATAGGGAAAGCTTTTTGCCCATCACCAATACAAGTTTCGATATATTGCGCATTACCTTTGAACTCGAAACCTTCGCCCTTGATGTTTGCCTTGTTGATAGGGGCTGTTACCAAAACATCGAACAATCCCTTACGATAGTCTCCCATGGCTCTGTCGAGGGCTTTGAGAGCAGCCGTTCCGGATTCCGGTGTTGCGACACCCATATCGATCTTCGTCTCCTCGTCGTAGGTAGGCAACAGGTTGATTCTTCCATCTCTGGCTTCTTCAGCCGAGTTGATGATAGAGAAGTTGGCCTGAATGTCGAGTACGTTGCGATGGTAGGCAGCAGCTTTAGGCGAACCGTAGATGATCGGCGTACAAATCTCCAGCATCTCTGGTTCTGCAAAGGTTTTAAAAATGAGTTCATATCCGATACCATTGGTATCGCCATGTGTGATAGCCACACGTATTTTATTATTTTCTTCCATAAGTAATGAATTTATTGTAGATAACAGCATGAAGCTGTCGCATGATGTTTCTTTTCTTGGTTTGTGGTGCGTAAGCAAAGGTTAACATAGCGATGTAATGATTACCTTGTGGGACGACTCTTGCTTCGAAAGGCCCTCCCATGGCATCACCTTTCATATCCCATAGTCCATAGAGATGCTGTTCTCCGTTAGCCGTTTCCTCCTCGTGTAGTGTGGCGGAAGTAAGTTGCATATGCATAGCATCTGTTTCGCCCTTGATATTCCGAGCCAGCATACTGTCGATGGCTTCTGTGGTTGGTTCGTTGATCCGTATGATGCAGATGTTCTTCATCTTCAGGGCATCGTTGTTGGATAGCCATATGAAATCTTTGCGTACCTTGCTCGATGTCATCTCCACAGGAATCGTCATCTGGATACCAAACTTCTTCCGTATCATTCGTTCCATTTCACGATTGCGATGACGACGGAGTTGAACAACTTGTTGTTCGGCCTCGAAAGCCTGTAGATATCGAATCACCGACTTGATATTGTGTGCGTTGGCCTCGATGATGATCTGCGGCTCAGCGTGCACGTTCAGTTTGTAATGGCATATTGTATCGTGGTCGTGCGAATAGATAACGATGGCCCGTGCATAAAGCATGTTGCCTTTTAGGTTTGCCGGTTTGATAGTCCTCACGTCAAAGTTGGGCTCCGGCTGAGGAAGTCCTTCCACATCAGTCGTGAGCGCCTTCCTTATCGTGTCGGCACTATCGCCGGAGAGGATAACCTCGTAAGGTCGGGCTGTACTGTTGGGCAGTCGGTTCATTCTCTCACGACATCCGCAAATCATGATTAAAGATATCAACAGAATGAAACTCCCGAACTTCTTCATCTCTTGTTTCTCTTATTCCTGGTTGGCTCTGATCTCACCGATCTTCTTGCTTGTACTCAAGAGTCCACAAGCTGCGAAGATATCCTGTCCACGACTGGCGCGAATCGTTGTGAATACACCGTGCGAAGTAAGATAATCGCGGAAGGTCTCCATCGTTTTCTCGTCAGCTCCGTGGAGCGGAACGTTCGGTATCTGGTGGAAACGAATCAAGTTGACGTGACATTCCAATCCGTGGGTCAGTCGAATGATGGCCTTGGCATGATCGATACTGTCGTTGACGCCTCCGAAGACGATATATTCGAAGGTAAGTCGACGCTGATGAGAGAAGTCGTAGTTGCGTAATAATTCTACCACTTTTTCGATGCTCATTCCCTTCTGTGCCGGCATCAGTTGGGCACGTTGTTCGGGTATAGCGGAATGCATGCTGATGGCAACCTGGCATTGACTCTCTTCGAGGAAGCGCTTCAACTTATTCTTGACGCCTACCGATGATACTGTGATGCGCTTCGGGCTCCAAGCCCAACCATATTTGGCTGTAAGAATCTCTGTAGAGCGCAGTACATTGTCGAGGTTATCCATTGGCTCGCCTTGTCCCATGTACACAATGTTGGTGAGTTGGTCGACTTCCGGTAGGGAGTAGATCTGGTTCAAAATGTCAGAAGCGGGAAGACTTCCTTCGAAGCCTTGTTTACCGGTCTGGCAGAATAGACAGTTCATCTTACATCCCACCTGTGATGATACGCATAGCGTAGCATGATTATTTTCTTCAGGGATAAAGACCGATTCCACGAACTTACCGCTACGAGTAGGGAAGAGATACTTTACCGTGCCATCCTTAGAGCGCTGCTCGTCGATAGCCCCAGCACAACCAATCTCAAAATGCTCGGCCAGTTTCTCGCGGTTGGCCTTGGAGAGGTTCGTCATCTCGTCGATGCTCTTCACGTGCTTCTCGTACAGCCATTTGGCAATCTGCCCACCTGTAAAGGCTGGCATACCTAATGTCTTGACGGCATCTTTCAGTTCGTCAAGGGTCATTCCCAAGAGTACTTTCTTTTCTTCGTTCATAGCTGCAAAGATAATAAAAAGTTGGGAAAATCACAGGTATGAATAGTGATTATTTGCAAAAAACTATTATCTTTGCACTTATATAATTATTAAAGCGTAGAAAATGAGAGAAAAGATAGACTGTTTCTTGCCTGAAATTGGTGATGAAATGAAGGACACTTGCCAAATTCTTTCTGATGACAAGACAGTACAGCATATTCATATCGTAAAGAAGTCGATGACCTCTACGACTTCACTTTTGGAGATTAATGATACTACAGATGCCGAATTCGTACTTTTATGCATTCGTCCTACCAAAGTCGTGATAGGACAGAATTGTCTGCATCGTATGCTTCAGGTGGCTGTGGATACGCAGGCTGCCATGGTGTATAGCGATCATTATGCCATGGAAAATGGCAAGTTGGTGAAGCATCCTGTCATCGATTATCAGTCGGGATCCGTTCGGGATGACTTCGAGTTCGGTTCGCTGCTGTTGATTCGTGCCGATCTGTTCCATCAGTGGGCGAGAATGCAGAATGATGACAATGTGTTGCAATATGCGGCTCTTTATGATCTGCGCCTGTTCTTGAGTAGAAAGGGTGAGATTTTCCATCTGAATGAGTATCTCTATACGGAGGAAGAACTCGACTTGCGCAAGAGTGGTGAAAAGCAGTTTGACTATGTGAACCCTCGTAATCGTGAGGTTCAGATCGAGATGGAGAAGGTGGTCACAGCGCATCTTGCCGCTATCCATGCGTTAGTGGATGTGAATGATTATCTGAAACCGGAGTTTGATGAACAGCATTTCGATCAGGAGGCTTCTGTGATCATTCCTGTGTTCAATCG
Source organism: uncultured Prevotellaceae bacterium (assembly GCA_902775075.1). The sequence goes on from CACYKX010000053.1 coordinate 13,996, forward strand.
TGAGAAGACGGTGGCTGATGCCGTGGAGAGTGCGCTCACACAGAAGGCCAAGTTTGATTTCAATGTCATCGTTGTCAACAATCATAGTACCGACCGTACGGGTGAAATCCTCGATGCGTTGGCAGCTAAGTATGAGCATCTGCATGTCATCGTACCGGAACGCGATGACTTGGGTATCGGAGGTTGCTGGAACGAAGCTATCAATTCCAACTTCTGTGGTCGTTTCGCCGTACAGCTCGATAGTGATGACTTGTATTCATCTCCCTATACTCTACAGAAAATCGTGGATGCCTTCCATAAGCAGAAGGCGGCTATGATCATCGGTAGTTATAGAATGTGCGATTTCAACCTCAATACGTTGCCTCCCGGTATGATTGATCATAAGGAGTGGACGGATGATAATGGATGTAATAATGCGTTGCGTATCAATGGCCTTGGTGCTCCGCGTGCTTTCTTTACGCCTATTCTCCGTCAGTTGCAGTTCCCGAATACCAGTTATGGTGAAGACTATGCCTTAGGATTGGCATTTAGTCGTCATTATCGTATCGGAAGAATCTATGAAGAACTGTATCTATGTCGTCGATGGGGTGGTAATAGTGACAGTAATCTGAGTATCGAAAAGGTGAATGCTAACAATCTCTACAAGGATCGTCTGCGCACGATGGAGATTATCGCTCGTAAACAGTTGGCAGCAGGAACTCTAGAACATACCAACGATAGTCTTACCCGATTCTTCAATCGACAGATCGAGATATGGGATGACGTACGTAAACGTTATCGTGACCTGACACAGGTGAAGACACGAGATCTTGCCGTGGAAGGTGAGCATACTTCGATAAATCTTAAGGTACAGTTTAACCCAGCACGAATCGTAAGTACAGGGGCGAAGATAGACAAGAATACAATCGCCAAACGTGCATGTTTCCTCTGTGACCAGAATCGTCCGGATGTGCAGATGTCGAAGAATATCGACGGCAAATTCCATCTGTTGGTGAATCCGTTCCCTATTCTGCCAACGCATTTCACAATTCCGGCCCGTAAGCATAAGCCACAGGCGATACTCGACAATTATGGCGAGATACATAAGATATTGAGTGAATACGACCAGTTGATGGTATTCTATAACGGTCCGAAGTGTGGTGCCAGTGCACCAGACCACATGCATTTCCAAGCAGGAACGAGTGGTGTTCTACCGTTGCAGACGGAATGGGTACGCTTGAGCAGAAACTTGGATGTCGTTATTGCTCTGAACGAACAGGAGAGTCTCTCGGTTATCAAGGATTATCCTTGTAAGGCTTTCGTGATTCGTACTAAAACTGCTGAGGCTGATATGCAATTGTTCAGAAAACTTTATCGCTCTCTGCCACAGCAGAAGGATGAAACTGAACCTATGATGAATATCGTGGCTTGGCGACAAGATGATGAATATATCAGCGTCGTCTTCCCACGAAAGAAGCATCGTCCGGATTGTTATTTCGCTGAAGATGACAGTAAGATGCTTATCTCTCCGGGTGCTCTGGATATGGCAGGACTTGCGATAACGCCACGAGAGCAAGACTTTGAGCGTATCACGGGTAGTCAACTGTATGATATCTTGCAGGAAATGACGATTACTGATGAGACGATGCAGGTTGTCCTCGACAAGTTGACACCGCATCTTGAGATGGTGTTCGGTCATCAACAACCTGACGTGACCGTCGGAATCGTATCGGCACAGAAGGTTCATTTCGTACTCAACAAACCTTATCTGGCCAAGGGTACGAAGGTGGAAGGGGAACAGACCGTGGAGTTCTCCGAGGGAGGTATCCTGTGGAATGGTAACCAGTATAGTAAACTTACTTTCCATCCTCAGAGTAATGATGCTTCTTTCTCGCTCGATGATGTGACCATTGGTGTGAACTTCCATTGGGAACGTAAAGAGACTCAGACTTTCTTGGGGACGTTGTCTTTTGTCGTAGAGGAAGATAAAATCTGTGCAATCAATGAGTTGCCAGTAGAAAAATACTTAGAGAGCGTGATCTCAAGTGAGATGAGTGCTACTTCGAGTTTGGAACTTCTCAAGGCTCATGCTGTGATTTCCCGTAGTTGGTTGTTGGCACAGATGGAGAAACGCCGAAAGGTGGCAGAACAAGGCAATAGTTTCTTCTCTTTCGTGAAGAAAGATGATGAGTTGATTCGCTGGTATGATCGTGAAGATCATACCATCTTTGATGTGTGTGCCGATGACCATTGTCAGCGCTATCAAGGTATAACCAAAGAGACTTCTCCACATGTTGCTGAGGCTATCAAGGCTACTCGTGGACAGATCTTGATGAGTGGTGATGAGATTTGCGATGCTCGTTTCTCAAAATGTTGTGGTGGTGTCACCGAAGAGTTCCAGTATTGCTGGGA
>CACYKX010000054.1 GCA_902775075.1 uncultured Prevotellaceae bacterium
CATCAACTGATCGACACCCTTTTGGAATTGTTTTGATTTCATAGGGTCGTCGTTCTCAATATACTTAAAGAGGAGTGGTGAGAAACTTGGTAGTCCACGAAAGTGTAGGTCTTCGCCTTCTGTAAGTGTGTCACCAATTTTGAATACACCAGCATTATCAGGTAAACCTACGATGTCGCCTGGCCATGCTTCGTCAACGGTACTTTTGCGCTGTGCCATGAATTGGGTAGGGGATGAGAAGCGCATGGTCTTACCATTACGTACATGCAGGTAAGGCTGGTTGCGCTGGAACTTTCCACTACATACCTTGCAGAAAGCTATACATGAGCGATGGTTAGGGTCGATGTTTGCTGTAATCTTGAAGATAAAACCTGTGAATTTAGGCTCTGTAGGCTCTACCATTCTTTCCTCAGCTTTGGTTGGCTTTGGACTTGGAGCTATTTCAACGAAACAGTTAAGCAACTCTTGTACACCGAAATTGTTTAGTGCACTACCGAAGAATACCGGAGCTACCTCAGCACTACGATATGTGTTGACATCAAATTCAGGGTAAACACCATCTACAAGTTCCAAATCGTCTCTAAGCCTTGAAGCTTCTTGTTCACCGACATGAGCCTCAAGATCTTTACTCTGAATATCAACGGCGACCTTTTCGGTTACACGCTGCTTGTTTGGTGTAAACAGATTAAGCTGCTGTTCGTAGATATTATATACTCCCTTGAATTTCATTCCTTGTCCGATAGGCCAAGAAAGAGGACGTACATGTATCTGAAGTTCTTGTTCTAACTCATCGAGCAAGTCGAAAGGATCACGGCCTTCACGGTCCATCTTATTGATGAAAATGATAACCGGTGTATTGCGCATACGACAAACTTCCATCAATTTACGTGTTTGCGCCTCAACACCTTTGGCACCGTCAACAACAATGATAGCGCTATCAACAGCGGTAAGTGTACGGTAGGTATCTTCTGCGAAATCCTGGTGGCCCGGGGTGTCGAGAATGTTTACCTTATAAGGTTCACCTTCCTGACCTTCTGGTAGGTAGTCGAACTCCATAACAGAGGTACTTACCGAAATACCACGCTGCTTCTCAATATCCATCCAGTCGGATGTTGCGGTTTTGCGAATCTTGTTGTTCTTTACAGCACCAGCTACCTGAATCTGTCCACCGAAAAGCAAGAACTTCTCTGTCAATGTGGTTTTACCGGCATCCGGGTGGGAGATGATCGCAAATGTTCTTCTTCTTTCTATCTCGTTCATAGAACTTAAAACTTTAATCCTTGTTGATTTATAATAATAAGGAGTACCTATTGAATATATGAATGGGTTATATTAGAGTAATCTTTTCATGCATTCTTTCAATGAATCTGTCCAATATGGTATCTTGATGCCGAAGGTCTCTTTTATCTTCGTCTTGTCAAGTACGCTATATGAAGGGCGCTTTACTGGACTTGGGAATTCATCGCTGTGACATGGCTGAATATCGCATTGAGTGTTACCCGCAATCTCAGCAATCTTCTTGGTAAAATCGAACCAACTGCATACACCTTCATTGCTGAAATGGTAGATTCCTGTATTTCCTTTGTATTTTCCGTTTTCAATGATGTCGAAGATGACGTCTGCTAAGTCTTTGGCATAGGTTGGTGTTCCACATTGGTCGAAGACTACTTTAAGTTGTGGCTTTGTGGCGGTAAGGTGGAGCATAGTTTTTACAAAATTGTGCCCAAACTCACTGTAGAGCCATGCCGTACGGATGATGATATGTTCTACTCCTGTCGCTGCAATTTTCTGTTCACCATGTAGTTTTGCTAAACCATATACACCTGTTGGTGTACCTTTTTGATCTTCGCGACATGGGGTGTTGTAAGGGTCACCACCAAATACATAATCAGTAGAGATATGTATGAGTAAGCCGTCTACTTCTTTCATTGCGCGAGCAAGATTCTCAGGTGCTGTAGCATTCAATGTCTCTACAATGTCGCCTGCTGTTTCGGCTTTGTCGACATTTGTCCAAGCGGCACAATTTATGATGCATTTGATGTCGTTGGCTTTTACCATTGTTCGAATAGCCTCGATATCTGTGATGTCGAGATGTGTGTATCCATCGCATACATCAGTGAAGATGTAGTGGTTAGTACTTTGCTTGCTAACAATCTGTATCTCATTGCCGAGTTGTCCGTTAGCACCTGTTACTAGAATATTCATATCGTTGTATATCTTTTAATCGTTGTCTCCGAAATCCAAACCTTCTGTGTTGTCTTTGATATAATAATCGCTGAGCATTCCGATGAAGGTTGTTATTTCCTTCATGGCATTGGTGGTTTCTGGAGTGATTTCCTTCTTCTGTAGTCTGAGCATCATCATTCCGTAGAGTGCGTTCAGACAGGTTTCTATTTCACTTTCGTTTTCCGTATCACTATTTAGCAGACTTAGTTGCTCATTATCTGCTGTTCCGTCCTCCATAGCTTGACGAGCTATTTCCTCTGCGCGTTTGTTCTTGCTTCGTAGTTCTACAATAAAAGGTAATACCTTATAATATTCACCATTGTAGAAAGGAAATTTATCAGATTGGAGAAGACGATTGTGGAGGTCTACCAAGTCTTGAACAAGAATCTTATTGATATTTAGATGTCCTCCTTCGCGTTTCCCTTCCTCATTCATCATGCGGATAAGGTTGCCGAACCAGTCGGCTTCTTGCTCGCGCTGCTCTTCTGTATAGTTAGTGAATTGTGAAATATATCCGCGGCGGATAACAGGTAAGGAACATCCCATAGCACGAATGATGTCCTCTATCTGCCACATATAAAGCAGATATTCTGCTATTGATTTTTTACGTAATTCTTGTGCAATAAACATGTCTAATACTCTGGAATAAGATAAATGTTGAAAAGTGTACCCATCAGGGCTATTAATGAGAAAATGACAACAACACTGCCTATGATACGGTTGATGATGATCACACCAGTCTCGTCAAACTTATTGCGAATGGTATCGATAAGCCATGTCAGTCCATACCACCATAATAGTGCTCCGAAAAGAATGCTTACATAGCCGAGCGCCATAAGCCAAGGATGGTCTGTGATGACGAATGCAAACTGTGCATAAAGGGCCATGAATAGGAGTATGATCAGTGGGTTGCTTGCTGTTATCAGAAATCCTGTGATTCCGTTATGTGCAAGACTACCGCGGTTCTGCTGTCCTTTATCCTTCGCATTCTTAAGTGGATTGTTGAAGAAGCTATACAGTCCAAAGGCCATGAGCATGATGCCACCGGCTAACTGTATGTAGAACTTGTATGCGGGATTGTTGATAAAATCGAGAATGAAACTGATACCAATTCCTGTTATTAGTGCATATATAAAGTCGCTGATAGCAGCTCCTACGCCTGTAACGAAGCCATACCATCTGCCTTTGCGCTGTGTACGATGAACACAGAGTATACCAACTGGACCCATCGGAGCTGAGGCACAAATGCCTATGATAATGCCCTTGAAGATGATTTCCAGAATGTTAATCTGAAAAGGGAATAATGTATTCATATCAGCGTGCAAAGGTAAGAAAAAAAAAGCAGATTGCCAAGGCAATCTGCTTAAATATGTGAATTTTAAATGTTTCGTTTGTGGATTATAGTTCCCAACCTACAGCACTAGCTCCTAAAACAGCTGCTGAAGAACCGTCAAGGGTGCTGACAAGGAATTTCGCTTTGCCTCTGAAAATCGGAAGAACATGTTCGTTGTATGCTTTCTCTATTGGCTTCATCAGTAAGTCTCCTGCTTTGGTAAGACCACCGAAGAATACAAAGGCTTCTGGGCTGCAGAATGCTGCGAAGTCTGCACATGCTTCGCCTAACATCTTTCCTGTGAATTCATATACGCGGTTGGCAAGAGCATCACCCTTGCTTGCTGCGATACTTACATCGAGTGATGTGATTTCTTCAGGTTTCATTGAGCGTAATAAACTGTCTTCGTCGCTCTTCTCTAGGAATTCTCTTGCTGTGCGAGCTACACCTGTTGCTGAACAATATGCTTCGAGACAACCTGTACGGCCACATCCGCATTTGCGTCCTTCTTCGCCACGTACCATTGTTACGTGACCTAATTCACCGGCAAATCCGTCTACTCCGTAAACCATCTGGCCGTTAATGACGATGCCTGAACCGACACCTGTGCCTAAGGTGATGTCGATGAAGTTCTTCATACCTCGAGCTGCACCGTAAGTCATTTCGCCAAGGGCTGCTGCGTTGGCGTCATTGGTAAGTGCTACTGGGATATTGTTAAGGCGTTTGCTGAAAAGATCTGCCAATGGAACGACACCATTATGTGCCCATGTCAAGTTTGGAGCAAATTCTATGGTTCCTGTATAGTGGTTTCCATTAGGTGCACCAATACCCATGGCTTTTATTTGGTCGAGACCACCAACTGTATCAATAATAGGAAGTAAAGCTGCGATGCTGGCATCTACATATTCCTCTACTGTGTTGTAACCTTGTGTTTTGATGGCTGTGGTTGCTTTGATGTCACCACGACTATCTACTATTCCGAATACAGAATTGGTACCGCCCAGGTCTAAGCCTATTACGTACGGTTTCAGATTGTTTTCTACCATGTTCTTCTTTATTTTTTCTATTAACTATGTCTTTATGATAAAACTGTGGGGGCAAAGATACAAAAAAAATGTCAAATCATTATTGTTGACTGTTTTTTTTTGTGTATTGTGTACCTTTTTCTAATCAGAGCTCAAGTCAGATATCACTTGGCGATATACAGTATACATCTTTGTACGAGAGATGTACCCGATTAATCGCATGTCGACATCAACTACTGGTAATTGTGCTGCATCTGTCTTTTCGAATTTTTTCATGACATCGGTCATCGGTTCGTTCTCCAAAAGTGTGGATGATGGTGTGCGCATAAGTTGCTTTACCGTGAACTTCTGATATAATTCTGTGCGGAAAATGATATGTCTAATGCGTGTAATATCGATTACCCCTAATAGGTGATGACCTTCGTCTAGTACTGGTAAGAAGTTATTGTTGCTTCTGCTGATTTCGCTTACGAGTTGCTGCATAAGCATATCAGGGCCTACTGGATGATAGTCTTTTTCGATGATATCTTTCATAGACATCAAGGTGAGAGCTGCTCGGTCGGTATGGTGTGTAAGCAATTTGCCTTCTCGTGCAAGTCGAAGGGCATAGATACTGTTGTGCTCAAAGATATTTGTTGTCAGATAACTGGAGATACATACGATCATCAATGGCATGATTCCTGTAAGTGGCGCATGCATGACACCTGTCATGACGCCAGCCATTCCGAGAAGTGTGAAATTTTGTTCGGGTATGTAGACTCCCAATTCGTATTCGTTCCACAAACGAGAGAAGAAAAATCCTCCGAAACCTCCGATGAATAGTGATGGGGCGAAAGTTCCACCGCAACCGCCACTTCCGTTGGTTGCAGAGGTCGCAAATGTCTTGGTCAGTAATACCAAACCTATATATACAATGAGTAGGTTCTCTTTGCCTGCGAAGATGGAACCATTCATCACTTGACTCCAGTCTGTTATCGTCTTACCGGTAAGCAATGTGTTGAGGGTGCTGTATCCTTCTCCATAAAGTGATGGAAAGAAGAAGATTAAACTGCTTAGGATGATACCACCTAAAAGGAGTTTGATGTATCTGTGGTTGGTTAGCTTTGCAAACATTCCTTCGCAGATGCTCATAGAACGCATGAAGTAGAGACTGGAAAAACCGCAGAAGATGCCAAGTAAAATGCAGGCCGGGGTTCTGCTAATATTCCATGCACTATATAATGTGAAATCGAAAAGTGAACTATCGCCTGAAAAAATATAGGAAAATACTGTGGCTGTCACGCAACTGATAAGAATCGGGAGAAGTGAGGCCATAGTAAGGTCTACCATAAGAATCTCTAATGTGAAGACAAGTCCTGCAATTGGAGCCTTGAAGATGCCTGCAATGGCGGCTGATGCTCCACAGCCAACGAGAACCATCAATTTCTTATTGTCGAGGTGGAATAATTGTCCTAGGTTACTGCCGATGGCACTTCCTGTGAGTACAATAGGAGCCTCGGCACCAACACTTCCTCCGAAGCCGATGGTGATACTGGATGCTATGACGGATGACCAGCAATTATGTCCTTTGAGTTTTGATCTTTTTGTTGCTAGGGCATATAGAACTCTTGTGATACCATGTGAAATGTTATCGCGTACTATATATTTTATGAAGAGTGATGTCAGGTAGATACCTATGATCGGGAAAATTAAATAAAGCCAATTGGATCTACTTGTCTCAAATCCTGTAGTAAGTAATATTTGTATTTGATGGATGATAGTATGTAGTACCCATGCCGCTATAGATGCAAAGAAACCAATGAGCAATGATAACAACAGCATCATCTGTCGGTCGGAAAGGTATCCTTTTAGTCTGACGGTGATACTGTGTCGCTTCTTAGGGCTGTCTATGTTGATTTCTGACATCTTTTTATATAATATTAGCAATGAAACTGATCTATATCGTGATTGCCGTTGAGGAAATCGCGTGCTTCCATTCTCTTCTTTCCTGAAATTTGTACGGTTTCTAATTGTAGCCATTCATCAGCGCAAGCAATCTGAAGATTCTTGTCTTCGATGCGAATGCTTCCTGGTTCTGATGTTGTTGCTGTACCGGTTTTGCTTGTGCGGAATATCTTTAGAGTCTTATGATTTGATAACTCTGTCCATGCTCCAGGATATGGGCTTAATCCACGTATGAAATCATATACTTGTTTTGCTTTCTGATTCCAGTTGATTTGACAGGTCTCTTTAAAGATCTTTGGTGCTGTATGGAGTTCGCCGATTTCCGGTTGTGGCATAGAGTCTACCTTTCCGTCACCTTGCAATACAAGGTCTAAGGTCTCTATGGCAATATCTGCGCCAAGATTCATCAAACCGTCATATACATATTCTACATCAGCATCGTCAGGAATTGTAAAATGCTTTTGTAGTATGATGCGACCGGTGTCAATATCATGATCAAGGAAAAATGTCGTTACACCAGTTTCTGTTTCTCCGTTGATGACAGCCCAGTTGATTGGAGCTGCGCCACGATATTGTGGAAGTAATGCTGCGTGTACATTGAATGTGCCAAATCGTGGCATACCCCATACGACTTCGGGAAGCATTCGGAATGCAACGACAACCTGAAGGTCTGCTTTATAGCTGGCAAGTTGCTCGATGAAAGCAGGATCTTTCATTTTTACTGGTTGAAGGACGGGAAGATTGTGGGCAAGAGCATACTGTTTAACCTGAGAAGGCTGAAGTTGATCTTGATGTCGTCCTATTGGTTTATCTGGTTGGGTTACTACGGCCACAACATTATATCCGCCCTCAATCAGCCGCTGAAGTGTACCAACGGCAAACTCAGGTGTACCCATAAATATGATTCTTAAATCTTTCTTTTCCATAATCATTGCAAAAGTAATAAAAAGATTTGGAAATCCATAAAAATTGTGTAATTTTGCCAAAAATATTTTTAATGGATATGAAACAAGAAGAAGATATTAAAAATGCGGTAGAATGTATGCGTAAGGGAGGCGTAATCCTTTATCCTACAGATACTGTTTGGGGAATTGGATGTGATGCAACAAATGCTGAGGCTGTGGCTAAGGTTTATGCTATTAAGCATCGCGACGATCATAAAGCTTTGATTTGTTTAGTTGACGATCAAAATCGTCTTGCAAGATATTTTAGAAATGTTCCTGATGTGGCTTGGCAATTGTTTGATAGTATTGCTGAGGGTGGAAAACCTACTACTGTTATTCTTGATGATGCCGTTAATCTTGCGCCAAACTTGATTGGTGAGGATGGAAGTCAGGCTATGCGTATCACTCAGGAGCCTTTTAGTAAGGAACTTTGTTATCGTTTCCAAAAACCTATTGTTAGTACAAGTGCAAATATTAGTGGTAATCCTGCTGCTGCTAATTATGGTGATATAGATCCGCAATTGCTTGAAGCTGTTGATTATGTTTGCTGGAGTCGTCGCCAAGAGCATAAACCACATACTCCAAGTAGTATTGTGAAACTTGATAAGTCTGGTCATGTGACAATTATTAGAAAGTAGGTCATCTGTAATCCTTATATAATTGAAGAGCACTGATTTTTAAGTCAGTGCTCTTTTCATATTAAATTACTCTCCTAAATTTGTTTTTCCTTCTGCAAGTTCTAGAAGGTATTTCCCGTAATTGTTTTTTAGCATCGGTTGTGCGAGGGTCTTCAGTTGTTCTGAATTTATCCAGCCTTTTTTGAATGCAATCTCTTCAAGACATGCGACTTTTAGTCCTTGTCGTTTTTCGATGACTTCTATAAAAGTAGATGCCTCGCTGAGACTATCGTGTGTCCCTGTGTCGAGCCATGCGAATCCGCGTTGTAGAGTGCGGACCATCAGATTTTTCTGGGATAGATATTCTTGGTTTACTGATGTTATTTCAAGCTCTCCGCGAGCACTTGGCTTAATGTTCTTGGCTATTTCAACAACGCTGTTTGGGTAGAAATATAGTCCGACAACAGCATAGTTGCTCTTTGGCTTTGCTGGTTTTTCTTCGATACTTAGACAATTACCTTCTTGATCGAATTCTGCCACGCCGTAGCGCTCAGGGTCGTTTACGTAATATCCAAAAACACTGGCTTTTCCTTCGTTACATGCTTTTACACTCTCTTTTAATAGACCTGTAAATCCTGCGCCATAGAAAATGTTGTCGCCTAGTACTAAACAAACATTGTCGTTACCGATGAATTTTTCTCCAATAATGAAGGCTTGTGCTAGTCCGTCAGGAGAAGGTTGCTCGGCATATTCAAAATTTACACCTAAATCTTTACCATCACCAAGAAGACGACGAAATCCTGGTAAGTCGTCCGGCGTTGAGATGATTAATATGTCGCGAATACCAGCGAGCATCAATACCGAGATAGGATAATATATCATCGGTTTGTCGAAAATAGGAATCAATTGCTTGCTAATCCCTTTTGTGATAGGGTAGAGGCGTGTGCCAGAACCTCCGGCTAATACAATACCTTTCATAATTAATATGCGTGTTTGTCTGGAATAATAATACTCTTTGCTGTTAAAATGATAATTTTAATATCTAGCCATGGAGTCCAATTTTCAATATACCAAATATCTTTTTTGATACGTTCCTCCATTTGCCATATTTCCTTGGTCTCTCCGCGACAACCTGTTACTTGAGCCCATCCTGTGATGCCAGGTTTGCAAAAGTGTCTCACCATGTATTTGTCAATAAGTTGACTATATGTCGTGGTGTGATAAATCATATGTGGTCGTGGACCGACAATACTCATGTCGCCTAATAGTACATTGATGAATTGTGGAAATTCGTCAATGTTGGTTTTGCGCATAAAATCACCGAAAGAGAATTTTCGTGGATCGTTCTTTGTCGCTTGTTTCTTATCTGCGTCTGAACTGATATGCATGGAACGGAATTTCATCATATTGAAATTGGCACCGTTAAGACCTGTCCGCTCTTGGAAAAAAAATATCGGTCCTGCACTCTGTAAGTGAATCATGAATGATATGATTGGAACGAACGGGGTGATGAGGGTGATCGCTAAAAGACTGAGGATGATGTCGAAAGATCGTTTAATGAAACGATTTCCCATGCTCTGTAAAGGTTCTATGTGATTGGTGAATAAATCCATTTCGCCTACATGCTCAGGGGTGAGATTGAGCTTGTAATTACCGAATAAACGTGGTACATAATAGAAATGAATGATATTCTTGTCACAGAATCTCATTAATGTAACGATCTCGTCTGTGTAATCGTGTGAAAGAGATACGAACATCTCTTCACAATTTGGAAGGATAATGGTATCTTTTGTCACGTTGTTGTTGGAAATCGCATTACCAGATTTTGCGGTGTAATCCATATAATGACGTACTCTTTCTATTAGGTCGTGACGAGAACCAAGATGCTTGAATTCTGCTGGGGCTCCTTTTATTTCTTTGTCGCTGAAATATCCTGCTACGCGATAGCCTATGGAAGGATCGCTAATCATATAGTTGTAGAGTTCGAGGATAGAAGGATCACAACCTACAAAAAGTACACGGCGTGTGTTTCGTCCTAAAGCGCGATAATGCTTTAATACGTCTTTTTCAACATATCTAGAGCACATAATCACAAAGAAATATGTGCAGAAGAAGATGATAGAGAATGACAGAAATGATTCCGACGGGCATAAGAATTGTAGAAATGTAAATGTCAGAATCAATTGTGTAATAGAAAGTTTTAAGACTCTGTGTAGAACCTGATCAAAGTGAATTTGACGAACATGAATAATGGTGAAAAAGAAATATTGCGCAATTCCGAAAGCCATATTTGTTGCGAGCACAGATATTTTTGTGGCAGCAGTAAAATAATATGGAGTAATATTTGGGATATAATTGATAAATATTCCCAATAATATATTGAGAATAATCCAATCGCTTAGTATTACAGAAGTGCGTATAATATTTGTTCCACTTGTTGTTTGTCTCATGGTTGTAAGTTATAATGATGTAAACTTAGTTTGAGTTTTAAAACTCTGCAAAAGTACAAATTTTAATTGATAAGGAAGTGCTTTTTGGAAAAAATATTCCGCATCTTTTGTTTTTCTCATGAATTTAAGTTACCTTTGTACAATCAAAATAGTGTTTAATTTATAATAAAATAAGATTTTTTTTTACGATGGGATTACTAAATAAACTCTTCGGAAAGAAGAGAGAAGAAAAGAAAATTGGTGGTATGGAAGATTATATGACCTTAGTAAGGGTCTATTTTCAAGCTGCGTTGGCAGAGAAATTGGGTATTACCAATTTGGCTATGGTTCCTGATCTTCGAATTTTTAAGGTAACATTCAAGATTCCTACTCAAAATAACAAATTAGGTATCGGAGAGAAAGCTGCCGTTAAAAAGATGATGAAAAATATGTATAAAGTTGATGATGCATGGTTCAAAGAAATTGATGCAAGCATTCGTAAAAATTGTCATAAGATGCAGGACGTGAATACTTATCTTATTCAATTTCAGGGCTTAACTCAAGAACTGATGATGCTTATTGGAAATTTGATGAAATTCAAACTTCGTTTGCCTAGTATTTTCAAGAAAGCTTTGTATGGTCTTACTCAGCAGCAGGTAGAGGATATCTTTAACAAAAATGATTGGAAAGATCCATCTGTTGTAAAGAGTGTTATGAGTGTTCGTCAATTGGATCATCGTTTGGGATTCAGTCATAAGTGGATTACCGACTTTGTGTTCCAAGTTGTAATGCTTGCTAAGAAGGAACCTAAGCCTAGTGAAGAGCAGGTGGAAGCAGCAAAGGCAAAAATGAAATAGTTAAAGAAAAACTTGAAGCAAAATTTGCATAATTCAATAATTTGGATTATCTTTGCGACAAATTATAATCAAAATGAACGCAACTGAGAAGACTATAAATACTTTTACGACCCGTGTAAGGCAGATGATTCTCCGTTTCAATGAAATAAAGACGGAAAATAGCGAGCTGTATGCTATGGTCGATGAGCGCGATCAGAAAATTAAAGAACTGGAAGCGAAGTTGACCCAGGCGAATGCTGATTATGAGAGCCTCAAGATGGCCAAAATGCTTGAAGTAACCGATGGTGACTTAGAGGGAGCTAAAAAGAAAGTGGCCAAGCTCATTAGAGACGTGAATAAATGTATCACGCTAATTAATGATAAATAATTCGAGATGGCAGAACAAGAGAAATTACATATCAAATTGAACGTTTACGATACAGAGCTTTCTGTAAATGTACCTCGATCAGAAGAGGAATATTATCGTAAGTCGGCCAAGTTGATTACTGATATCGTGAATTCCTACTCTCAGATCTTTAAAGGCAAGAAGAGTGATAAGGAAATCCTATATATGGCGCTTATAGATATTGCCTTACGTTATGAGAAAAACGAAGGTAAGAATGATACTGCGCCGTATAATGATATTCTCCATAAGCTTACCTCGGAGATTGAAGAGGCGCTGAAGTAGAATATCTAACACCTAATAATTATAAAAGTATGGTTATAATAATAATAACGGCTGTTGTGGCACTGCTTGTTGGTGGTGGCATCGGCTATGCTATTTTCCGTTATGTATTAACTGGAAAATATAATGAGATGTTGGCCCTTGCAAAGAAGGATGCTGATGTCATCAAGGAGAAGAAACTACTCGAAGTCAAAGAAAAATTCCTCAATAAGAAGAGTGAATTGGAGAATGAGGTGCGTCAGCGCAATCAGAAGATTCAACAAGGTGAGAATCGATTGAAACAGCGCGAAATCTCTTTGAATCAACGTCAGGAGGAACTTGGACGTCGTAAGATGGAAGTTGACCAAAGTCAGCAGCGTATTGATAATGAGAAAAAATTGTTGGCTGTAAAGCAGACTGAGCTCGAGAAAATGCAGAAACAGGAACAAGCTAAACTTGAAGAACTTTCTGGTTTAAGCGCAGAAGAAGCTAAGGCTCGTTTGGTTGAAAGTCTGAGAGATCAAGCTAAACTCGATGCTGCTAGCTATGTGAATGAAATCATGGATGAAGCTAAGTTGAATGCGAATCAGCAGGCAAAGAAAATTGTCATACAGACCATTCAACGTGTGGCAACAGAAACAGCGATAGAGAATTCGGTAAGTGTATTCCATATTGACAATGATGAGGTAAAGGGTCGAATTATAGGTCGTGAGGGTCGAAATATTCGTGCTCTAGAGGCTGCAACAGGTGTTGAAATTGTTGTAGACGATACTCCTGATGCTGTTGTTATTTCTGCCTTTGACCCAATTCGTCGTGAGATTTGTCGTTTGGCCTTGCACCAGTTGGTTGCTGATGGTCGAATTCATCCAGCTCGTATTGAGGAAGTTGTTACAAAGGTAAAGAAGCAATTGGAGAATGAAATTATTGAGACTGGTAAGCGTACTGCTATCGATCTTGGTATTCATGGTTTACATCCTGAGCTTATCCGTATTGTAGGAAAGATGAAATATCGTTCTTCTTATGGTCAGAACCTTTTGCAGCATGCTCGTGAGACAGCCAATCTTTGTGCTGTGATGGCAAGTGAATTAGGCTTGAATCCAAAGAAAGCTAAGCGTGCTGGTTTGCTTCATGATATTGGTAAGGTGCCAGATGAGGAGAGTGAATTGCCTCATGCATTGTATGGTGCTAAGATTGCAGAGAAGTTCAAGGAAAAACCTGATATCGTAAATGCAATTGCTGCCCATCACGATGAAGTAGAGATGACAAGTCTTCTTGCGCCAATCGTTCAGGTTTGTGATGCTATTTCTGGTGCTCGTCCAGGTGCTCGTCGTGAGATTGTAGAGGCTTATATCAAGCGTTTGAACGATCTAGAAGCTATTGCTATGAGTTATCCTGGTGTAACTAAGACCTATGCTATTCAGGCAGGTCGTGAACTTCGCGTTATCGTTGGAGCTGATAAGATGAACGATGACGAGAGCATTAAGTTGAGTGATGAAATTGCTACAAAGATTCAGAATGAGATGACCTATCCTGGTCAGGTGAAGATTACAGTTATTCGAGAGACTCGTTCTGTAGCTTATGCAAAGTAAATGATTGTACATATATAAACAAATAAAAGCCTTTCCAATTGGGAAGGCTTTTATTTGTTTATATTTTATTGATATCTACATAGCCGTGCATTACGGCATAGATTGTAAGGGCGCTAACACTTTTTATTCCTAGTTTTTCTTGAATGTTTTTACGATGTGAAATTACCGTGGTAAGTGAAATGTTGAGTTGGTCAGCGATTTCCTTATTGATTTTTCCCTGTGCGACTAGCGATAATACTTCTATCTCGCGGTCAGAAAGTATTTTGCTATTTAGAGCTTTCGGTAAATTGGGTAGGTTCTTTCCATGTGGATGTCCATATTGTTCTAGAGCCAATAATGCTTTTACAAGTTGCTCCTCAGGCATATTTACGCAGAGACATTTAAACTCTGATAGGTGAGTGGCTGGGTCATTTAACGTTGTGAGGACAATTGTCTTGCGAGCAATTTCTTGAAAGAAACTACGTGATTCTACCACGATATTTATGGCAGCGAAATAGTGAAAATAGTTTTCTATGCCAGCTGTCTTCAGTTCTTCTACCGATGCGAAGGAATCTACAGTCATGATGGGTAGAATGTTCTGTAGTATTCCCTTCAGACCAATTACGGCAAATGTATTTGGGTCAATAATAGCGATTTTAGGTCTTCCCCCTTTCGCCATTTTATGATTCTTTTTTTCCATAAATCTATTTTAAGAAATATTATAAGAATGGAGAAAGTAAGTTTGCCCACCAGCCGATATGTCGTTGAACAGGTGTTCTCCATTTCCGCCACGACTCCTCTGTAAGCAAAAAACTATCCTTTTTATCTTTTTCGAAGAGGTCGGTCAATTGTTGAGTAGTATAAGGATCTATGATTACAGCATTTTCCTCATAGTCCCATCTCAAAGAACGAGAATTCAAGTTTGCTGATCCTACAGTACAGAACCTACCATCTACCATGATAATCTTTGTATGATGGAATCCTGGGGTGTACATCCATACGGTGCATCCTGCTTGCATCAAATTATGTGCATTGAAGAAACCACAGTCAGGTGTTAAAGGAATATCACTCCTCGTAGAAAGCATAATTTCTACCTTTACGCCACGTTTTACAGCTTTTTTCAAAGCCTTTTTAAGTTTCCTACTCAAAGTGAAATAAGGATTTATCAGTTTGATACTCTTTCTAGCATCCTTGATAGCATTCACATAGAAGGTACGAATAATATCATTCGAAGTGTGTGGTTCTCGATTGATGATTCCAACCATCTTCTTGTATCTTGTTGGTGTATTATCAGCTTTTAGTCCCTTAAAGTATTTAGCAGGGAACTCGCCATAAAAATATTTTGAACCATGAATATCCTTGTTTGTTACTTTTTTCCACATTTTGAGGAAGATACGCTGTAATGTGTTCACCTCATCACCCTCAATGCGGCAATGCATATCATTCCAAGTCCCTATGGCTTTAGTTCCTTTGATATAATAGTCGGCTACATTCATGCCTCCCGTATAAGCAATCTTTCCATCGATTACCACAATCTTGCGATGATCGCGATTAAAGATATCATCAAACCATGGAAATTCTACAGGGTTAAATTCATAAATCTCAATACCTTTGGCTCTGATTGCCTTAATGTCTTTCTTCCGCATTGGCTTGTTATTCGATGAATTTCCGAAACCATCAAAGAGTAGTCTTACTTCCACACCCTCTTTCACTTTGGGTTCCAGATGCTTGATAAGTTCATGATTGATAGAATCGTTACGGAAGTTAAAATACTCCATGTGGATGCTGCTACGTGCCTGATCGATGGCCTTGAAAAGATCATCGAATTTCTGTTGACCATCCATGAGGAGTGTCACCGAATTGTTGTGCGAAAAGCTCACGCCCTTGCTGCGCAATTGGTTTACGATTAGAGAATCGCTCGTCTGTGCATTCACTAATGAACAGATGAGCAGTCCCCAACCTAATAAAATATATTTAGTTTTCACAATAACTTGTTCTCTCGATATTATCCCATATTAATCCCGAAGCAATTACATTGCCGATGCTGCATAACTATCTACAATACCTAGGAGCCGTCTTTCTTTATCTGTAACTAGAACAGAATGAATCTTATGCTGATGCATGATACGTTGAATTTCCGACAACTTTGTCTTTGCCGATACCATCTTAGGCTCTCGTGTCATAATGTCGCTTACACTGTGATTAAAGAACTCTGCCTGCCATTTTTCCATAGCTCTACGAATATCTCCATCAGTGATTAGTCCCATTACTTTATGATTTTTGTCCAAAGAGACGCCCAAGCCTAGTTTGCCTTTGCTTACGTGTATGATAGCTTCTCCTAAACTCATATCGCTCGGAATGATAGGTAGATCTTCTGTACGCATTACATCTTCGGCTGTTGTGAGTAAGCGTTTACCGAGTTCTCCTCCTGGATGGAATTGAGCGAAATCGCGAGGCTTAAAGTTACGTATCGTCATTAGTGCTATAGCCAAAGCATCACCCATAGCCAATGCTGCAGTAGTACTACTTGTTGGAGCTAGATTCAAAGGACAAGCCTCTTTTTCTACATGTACTAAGATGTGTGCATTACTATATTTGGCCAATAGAGATTCACTATTACCCGTCATAGAGATGATAGGTACGTTCATATGGAGTACCATAGGGATGAATCTCAGCAATTCGTCTGTTTGACCACTGTTTGACAGAGCCAGTACCACATCGTCTGATGTCATGACACCAAGGTCACCATGATAAACATCCAATGGGTTGATAAAGAAAGCTGGAGTACCTGTAGAGGCTAGGGTTGCAGCGATCTTTGCTCCCACATTACCACTCTTGCCAACACCAGTCACGATGATCTTACCATGACAGTGGAACATCATATCTACAGCCTTCTCGAAGTTCTTGTCCATCTGTGGTATTAGGTCGAGAATGGCCTGAGCTTCATCGCGCAGGGCCTGTTGACCATACTCAATTGTAGTTTTCAATCTATCTTCTATGTTATTGTTTGTCATTTGCTTAGTCTATTAATTTCTTTACCAGCCCTTCAAGTTTATCCAGTTCCAGCATGTTGGCAGCATCACTCTTGCCATTATCAGGATCTGGGTGGACCTCAAAGAAATAGCCTGTGGCGCCAAATGCCTTAGCAGCCATCGCCATACTTGGTACGAATTTTCTATCACCAACAGTCTTGCCATCGCCAGCACTAGGACGTTGTACACTATGCGTACAGTCCATAAGTACGGTAGGGACAATTTCCAACATATCAGGGATATTACGGAAATCGACTACCAGATTATTATATCCAAATGAGTTGCCACGCTCTGTGAGCCATACTTCTGCGGCACCACTTTCCTGTGCTTTCTGTACAGGATATTTCATATCTCTTCCACTTAGGAATTGCGCCTTTTTAATATTCACGATAGCTCCTGTTTTGGCAGCAGCAACAAGTAAATCAGTCTGTCTGCAGAGAAATGCCGGAATTTGTAGTACATCGCATACTTGTCCAGCCTCTTTAGCTTGCCAACTCTCGTGGATATCAGTAATGATGCGTAACGCATATTTTTCTTTGATATCATTAAGCATTTGTAATCCTTTCTCAAGGCCTGGACCGCGGAATGAATGTAAAGATGTACGGTTTGCCTTATCGAAAGACGCTTTAAAGATGATATCAGTACCTAGATGCTTGTTGATTTCAACAATCCGTTGAGCTACTGTGTCGAGCAGTTCCGCCGATTCAATCACGCACGGTCCTGCGATAATTACTGGTTTCATATTTTGCAAAGATATAAAAAAATACTCGTTCCGCCAAATCTATTAATCATTGAAGGAGTCCTTTGTTATTTTCGATACGTCAGGAGAAATCTGCTTGATTGTTATTTCGCGTTGAGGGAATGGAATTTCAATGCCATTCTTATTGAACACATTATATATACATTCCATAACTTCAGCATCAGCGATTGCCTGGTTAAGTACGTTTACCCAAACAAGGATGCGTAGGGTGATACAACTATCGTCAAAACTCTTCAGTAATACCTTTACACCCTTTTCATGATTGATACATTTGAGTTTGCTTACTCCTTCGATGATAATCTTCTTCACCTCATCAATGTTGGTTCCGTAGGCCACACCTACCTCAAGGATATCCAGCTCATAGCCATGGTTCTTGGTCATATTACGATAGTTTTTTGTGAAGAGTTGTGAGTTTTGGAACGCCATAACCGAACCATCCAATGCCTCAAGCATTGTTGAGGTATAAGTGATGCTGCTCACGCGCCCACGTACTCCGTCACATACTATGTAGTCGCCTATTTTGATACGTCCTGCCATCAACGAAATGCCATAATAGATGTTTTCGAGAATATCTTTCATGGCAAAACCGATACCTGTTGATAGACCACCCGAGATAACCACAAACCATGTATAAGATACGTTACAGATAGCTACGCTGATGAGTAGCCATGTACCCCATGTAAGTACTTGCAATACGTTCTTTGTCATTGTGTACCTACTGTCGCTTGTTGTTGGATCTATCATTTCAAAATGCAACTTCATAAATGCATCTGCCGTGTGATTGATGTATCTAAAGATGTAGAATAGCACCACTACCGTGAGCAAGTTCCAGAGATTAAAAGAAATCTGTTTGAAGTTTACGTATTTGTGATCGAGAATACCCCATACAGCATCGCTCAGGTTGAATACCTCTGCAGCCCAATAGATGGAAAGAACGATAGTGCCCAATGCGGCTATAGGCAACAGTAAATGCAATAGCAGATTGAAGAACCATTTATGTCGGATGTCTTTCTCTTCTAGTTTATGACGAGAAGCAAATGCCATAAGCCATCCTCTGAAGAATGTGATAGTAAGGATGCATGTGAGCTGCATCACCCACCAGATAACGATGATTACACTAAAGAAAGTCCATCCCATCCATCCTGATAGGGTAGAACCGATGATGACGATGAGTGACACCCACGTATAATACATATCCGTTTTAGGCACATTCTTCTTCTGTCGACAAATCACACTCCATTGCCATAATGAACAGAGTAATAGAATAGGCGGAAATATCAGATTGATAAGCGTGTTTGGAATCAGTACGATTCTGAACACAATGACGATGAATCCTATCACAAGCAATGGACTGTAGATTCGGAATGCGCTCATGATTTGTTCGGCTTTTACACGGAGTAACAACGATAACAGAATCATTCCCAGCAACCAAGTGTATTGCACGAGCAGTCCACACGCCATGATTATGAAATTCTGTTGTACGGTAGCGCGGATTATTCCTAGAATAATGGCAAAGGTAATTACTGTCATAGCCATGATAATGCATCGGCGGCGTATCATAAATTCTTCCTTGATATGTGAGAACCTTTCGCTTCTCAGAATTCTTGTAAGAATTACCCTGATAACAACAATGTTCAGGATGATAGATACTAATGCATAGAATATGATGATAGCAAATAGCATGAAGATAATTCTCACATCCCATTGCGACACCATGTGCCCTACACTTCCTATCGGCTTATATTTGGCCGTTACATCTTCACTGGTTTGCCTCCATTGCTTCCCAAAAGAAGCCAATGTCTGTAAATAGTTACCATCGGCATTTGAGAATATACTGTTTTGAATATCAGCATATCTACGCACAGCATAATCATTGAGATATTTTAAACGTTTCTCAGTGAGTTCATAATAATGTTGATAATCCATCAATTGCTGTCCGTTTTCGGCCAGCGTCCTTCTGATATTAATAGCAAGTGCAAGACAACAAGCTCTATCGGTTTTTGTTTTCTCCGACATATAGTCTACCTGCATGGTGCGTAGATTTTCGATGAGAGAATCAAGTCGTCCAACCTCAATTTTATTTTTTCGCAGAATCTTTTGGAAAGGAATAGTCTTTTTCTTAAACTTGCGATAAGCCTCTGTAGCCTGATGGCAAGCATAAGTCAACTCAAACACATATCCACTTTTCTGTGAATACAGCATCATCGTATTTTGGTCGGCCTGATTTATCACTTCAATCAGTTCCTTTACCATTTGTTGATTATACTGTTTGATGTTCTTACTTCGTTTCTCTAAGTCGATATGATAGTTTGATAGTTCGTTACGAAGTACGAATAGAGTGGTGTCGAGATTGCCCTCTTTCAGCACAGCATGGCTTGGAAGAACTAAGGCAATGACCATTAGAAATAGTAAAAAGATTCTTTTCTTCATAATCTGCACATTATAGTGTGCAAAGATACTTAATTTTTATGGCAGATAGTGCTCTTTAAAGCAGAAATTTAGTTATTTTTGCAGCGACTAAGCAAAAATGATGTATAATAATATGGAAATTCTAATAGCTGATAGTGGAAGCACCAAGACCGATTGGGCATTAGTTTCTCATGATGGTACCTATCGCCTTGCTCATACTCAAGGTATCAATCCTATTCACCAGTCGCGTGAAGAGATAGAACATATCTTGCGTGATGAACTCTGTCCTCAATTTAGTTTTGAGCAACTTTCTGGTGTATATTTTTATGGTAGTGGATGTGCCCCTACTCAACAGCCTTTGGTGTGCGAAGTTCTTGCTACAGTATTTCCAGAAGCTTCTACCATCAAGGCATATGGAGATTTGCTCGGTGCCGCTCGTGCCGTATGTAATAATCATGAAGGTATAGCTTGTATTCTGGGTACAGGAGCTAATAGTTGTCTTTATGATGGAACCACGATAGTAAAGAATACTCCACCGCTTGGTTATATTCTTGGTGATGAGGGAAGTGGTGCTGTACTGGGGCGGAACTTTCTCAATGCAATCTTTAAGGGATTTCTTTCAGAATCGTTGCGTGATGAATATCTCGTTTGGTCAAATCTTACTTATGGTGACATTATCCAGAAAGTTTATCGACAGCCAATGGGTAACCGCTTTCTGGCTTCAATAGCTCCATTTATAGCCGAACATCTTGATGATGCCCAACTTCAGCAACTTGTAGCTAATAACTTCCGTGATTTCTTCGACCGCAATCTTGTGCAATATTCAGGCACACAGAAGGTGGGATTTGTTGGCAGTATCGCTTATCATTTTGCCAATATTCTTCGTTCTGTAGCCAAAGAGAAAGGTTATGAGATTACGGTCATCGAACGTTCTCCTATTTTGCGACTCGTCCGTTATCATAGTCGGATTGATTTTGGTATATCAGAGTAACCTTCCGATTTACGTCACTTCTAAAGGTTGTATGTGTGCAAACTCGTTGCCTGAGCAGTTGGAAGGTAATTGATGCCCCACCAGCACATCTG
>CACYKX010000055.1 GCA_902775075.1 uncultured Prevotellaceae bacterium
TGACAACGAAGCTGACCCTATCAAATAGTTTTATGAATAATCAAGAACTTAAAGATTTAAGGGACAAGACCATTGAGAATACAACCGACGAAACCACTTGGGGAGGAACAGTGAAGTTGTAGGAGATAGAGGAGGCGATGAAGGTGGAGAAGGCTTGATTTAGCTTACGGCTTGCCGCTTAATTTGTTGAAAATATGAGTAATACGCCACTGATCAAGATATTGTGCAGAAAATTGCCGGGGAGTATTACTAGACCCTTGTATCAGGATTACGAAAAAAGGTGGGCTGAGATAAACAATATTTGGAATCAGGAGGGGAATAATTATCAAGTACTGAGAGAGTATGAAACAACCGTACAATCATTGCTCGCTGCAAGTTTGTTCTACAGGTTCGTTTTAGCTCACATGGAAGGGGCGGCTGGCTTTTACAATGCTATCAACAAGAATAGAGAAAAAGAATGTGTAATAAAGATTGGTGATAGCGTTATTGACAAGAAACAATATAACAACTTGCTTGGCGCAACCATTGCCTTCGACAAGATAAGAGATATGTTTCAGATAAATGATTCGTTTTTTGAGTTTTCTGAAAACGTTCAGTTTTTAAGAAATTGTATGGATTTGTACAACAGGCCGGAATATGAAGAAGACGACACCTTTTAAGTCAGCTGCCGCATTTGAAACTGAAATGACCTCGTTCGCCAACAAGTTCAAGGTGATACTTGCAGAGCACTCGAAAAGAATAAGCGACTATTTTGAGATTTCATGCTACCACTTGATTATCCGCTACTATGAGAATATTGGTTATCAACTTGAAGTGCAGAATCTTCGTGGTGGGAAGTATAGATACAAATGCAGCCCAATAGGTTTGCTCAGGAACTTTTCCTATTTCAAAGCGACAAAAACCGATAAACAAGGTCAAGCGGATACAGTTTATTTATACCATAACGCAACGGTGCAATCGTCTTTCGACGATAAGGTATTCACTACGCCAGATATTGTGGTTTCAAAAACTGATACACCCAGAGAGTCCACTGACTACTATCTGACAAAAAAGAAGATGTCGTATATCTCGAAAGAAAACTTGATTACCTTTTGCGAAGCAAAGCATTTAATGCCCTTTCCCGAACTGATGGTGGGTTTTATTGGTACTGTTATGGAACTGAAGCCGTCGTGTATAAATGGAACAGTCGAAGACCCAAATACCGAACACATTGCACCATCATTGATGATGTCAGGTACTTTCAGTAAACCCACAAAAAGAATCAGGGAATCGTTAGAGCAACGTTACTATGTCAACCTTTTCGACAACCTGTTTGATAGTGCCGGAGAATCCTGTGTGGTATCGAAAACCCGTATCGGTGAGAATGCGACATTGGGGAGAAAAAGTAAGAGAGGGTTGGTGCATTAAGATTATAATAGTCGATTACAAATATTTCAAAAGTTATGCAGATAGGGCGGATTAGGGGGACAGGAACTTTTATACACAATTTATACCCTCAAAGAACCGCATTTCTTATGGGATTAAATTAGCTTCATAAACCTATATCTGTTGAGTATAGTATTATTTGCCTATTATTTTTTGCCTTGGTGAGAATAAGGTAAGCGGTGAGTGTGAAAATGATATGTCTGGATGGGCAATAAAAATGAGACCTGTCCGTTACAACTAAGTGTGATTTTGTATGTACACCCGAAAGAAACAGGGTGTGGCGAAATGAAAAATGAAAAGAATAAAGTATGGTAACTACATTTAAGAATATCCCGCATGTTGGACGAAAGGTGTTCGCAAGAACTTCAATGAACGAGATTCTTGTGTTCTTTACATATACGCCAATTTCGCTGGTGAACAATCAGGAGGCTCTAACGCGAGTTCTGAAGGAAATGGAACTGACCATGTCCAGATTGCAGCTGAATAGCAATGGAGAAAAGGACGACTTGGTGGAATATCAGGATCAGGATGTGACGGTGTCGCTGACCAATGCCGGTGTACTGGTGAATATTCCAGTGACCAAATATCGCGACTTTACGACAACCGAGTTCGTGTGGAATCATCTGGAACAGGCTCTTCAGACCCTGCATGTGAATCCTATTATCTGGTCGTTCACGAAAGGTAACCGGTTCGTATTTGCCAAGCCTGTCTCAGAGGAATCGAAAAAGAGTCTGCTATCGCTCATATTGTCGGAAGAGCTGTTGAAACAGACACAGGACAAAGGCATCTTTGTCGTGGAAAGTGATGACCGTACTTGTGTGCTTTCATGTCGCTATGGTTTTGAGAAATACGGAGAGCAGGATGCGTTGAGTTTGAAGACCATGATTTCGAGTCAGAGTTATAATGTGAAAGGGTTGACAAGACAGGTGATGGAGATGAACGAACTGATGTTCGATGTATGGCACTGGGCGATGAGTCCAGCCATACTCAAGTTTATGGATACATCAAAAGAACAGTGATGATGGAACTTTCAGAAGTATTGGTTTTAAAAGAAGAAGACAAACAGTTTTCTGTAAGAGATGCAATCAGCGAGATACGCCAGATGGCCATTGACGCACTGACGTATGTGAAGCGTTATGTAGCAGGGGGTACATTGGTGGCGTTGCTGATGTGGGGCTCTTATCAACAGTCTGCAGGCTCTGTTGCATTGATTGACAAGGCACCTCTGGAGGTAGTTGTTGACAACGGTTTGCAGCAACCAGAGGTGCTCAGCACCGCCTATTATTACCAGTATGACCGCTTTGCCCAGAAGATGGTCCAACTCGGTCAGCTTCACGACGGGTGGGATGGCAATGGTGCACTGGCACCTTCGCCTGTGTCATTGGAGAGTATCGGGATTATCGTAAACTCTCTACCCAAGTCGGTGCTGATGCATTGTGCCTTGTTCCCGGCAAATGATGCAGGGGTCTATCTGCAAGGTCGTTTCCAAGAGGGGAAACTGTCGGTATATGTTCAGAAAACCCAGATGACCTATATTGCCAAGACCGCAGAACGGCGGGAAGCTATGAAAAATATTGCTGTCAATGAGGAGAGTGCTACCCACCTGTCTGAATTGGTTTCAATGTTGTTTGCATGAGAACTGACATGAAGATAGATTCGCAGGGAACCCCTGTGGATGGCGACGAAATGCTGATACGCCTGCTTTGCTCTCCTTTGCAGTATGACAAGGAGACACGTCAGGTAAGCATTGATGCTTTCGATCTACGGATGATGGGTAAGAACCATGACAATCCGGAACACTTTGCTTCTCTGGGAAGAAGGACGGCCTTTGGTGGTGAAGACGAGTTTATGGAATATCTTCAGAAGGGCTATTCTATTTGGAATGACAAAGAATGGGAGGAGAATGAGTATTATGGGCATGGCACATTCCTTTGTAAGGATGCTCTTACCACAAGCGAAATGGTAGAAATACACCCGTTGAAAGGTGCTGCTCAGCATATTGGGATGTTCTATGCCAAAAACGATGATGAATACTACAAGGGCCCGTTACCTAAGGATCAGCTGGATGTTTTTGAGATGCTTTCCGACTTGGCAGGACTAATCAGTGATACGGTGGTTGTAGCACCAGCCAGGTTATAATTATCAGGGGCGAGGACTTTCACATGCCACGGAGTGCCAGGAAGGAATGTGCGCTATGAGGAATTGATGTGTTGAACTTGAATTATGATACACTGATGCTTATTCGCTTGCTTTGGAGAAAGGCCGTGGTATCTGGCTATATTTGACGATAAGATATTAGACGACTTGACGAGGCGGGCGCAAAACTCGCCTCGTCGTCGCATGAACTTGAACTTCCACCAAAGTTTGGACGACAAGTGTCATCGCTTCATAAATGCCGTTGAGCCAGGGGCAGACATTCCCATTCATAGGCATCCCGAGAAAGAGGAGTCGTTTGTGGTATTACGTGGCAAGATTCGTATTACAACCTACAATGACGATGGTTCTATCATCGAAGACCATGTGCTTTCTCCATCAGAAGGCCGTTATGGCGTGAACGTGGAGAAGAATGTGTGGCACACGGTGGAGGCATTGGAACCTGACTCCGTTATTTTTGAGTGCAAGGAGGGTCCGTATGTGCCGCATGAAGTGGAAGGGATTTTGGAAATTGACAATTGATAATTGACAGTTGACAATTATGAAGAGTGTTTTGAAAGGCGTTTGGCAGTTTTGTAGTTATTTGTTTTGGCCGAGATGGTAAACCGAAGGCTGAAGTATGAAGTATGAAGGCTGACTTCGGAAGGCTGAGGGTTTTGATGGCTGAAGGCTGAGGTATGATGTATTTAACTGATACAATAATTTTATGAGTGAATTTGGTGACCTTGTACAGAGTAAATGTGATGCATTTGCTGATCGAGTGGTAAAGTTGAATGACTACTTACTTGATCAAGCAGCGAACAAGAAAGCTGAAGTCTTGAAAACGAAAACTGACGGCAAGCCGGTATTCAAGAAACCTATTCCTGTGTATTTACAAGCTGTGGCGAATATCTGTAATCAGTTATTGAGATCTGGCACGAGCGTAGGGGCAAATAACTCTGAGGCCACAAGTGCAATAAGCAAAGCTGATTATAAAAGTAAAAGCTACATAGCATTGAAAGAGGCCAGGGAGAGTTTGTACTGGATAAACCTACTGCATAGAAACAGTTATCTTGACGATAAGCAGTATGATTCCATCTATGCAGACGCAGATGAGTTGGTGAGGATATTGGTGGCGAGGTGTAAGAAATTGGATTCTGAAAGCGAGAAGGAATAAGTAATGGTTCATGGTTATTGATAAACTGATACAATTATGAAGACAATGATTCTTGTTAAAGGTTCGTCACAGAGGGGAAAGTCTCAAAGTATAAAGAGATTGGCAACAACATTTCCTTTTACTTCTATCATCAGGCCTTGGACTAATGATGACTATGATTCATATGTTATAGGTACTATAAAAGATAGTGAGGGTATAGATAGAATTGTTGGCATGGAAAGTCTTGGCGACCCGGGTTCGTGTCAAAAGCTATGGATTGAGGAATGTGTAAATGCAGGTTGCGAGGTTATTGTTGCGGCAAGCCGCTCTTACGGGCAGACTGTGGATGATGCATACGGTTTGGCAAGTGCCAATGGCTATGAGGTCGTTGAGGTGTCAACGTATTTTCATGATGGAGGACCGATGTTGCCCAACGGTTTAGATTTGAGAGATGCTTTTGCGGTGAATATGAGGGATTTGATAATGAAGTGCTTAAAATAGTTAAATAAAGGTTTCATTTTTTTGTATGGTAATATCATCTGTTCAAATAAGGAATTTCAGAAAGCTTAAAAATTGTCATATCGATTTTGACAAACAGCAGACTGTTTTTGTAGGAGCCAACAATAGTGGAAAAACATCCGCTATTAGTGCCATTGTATGGTTCTTAAAGAACACAGAGAAGTTTACGCTAAAGGAATTTACAGCAACCAATTGGGAAGCCATTGACCAACTGGGTGATCAATGGCTTGTGACTGATTCTGTAGATGAAACGCTTCTCAGTTCGCATCAATGGGACTCCATCGTACCCTCAATGGACGTTTGGATTAACGTGGAAGACGGGGAACAGTATAGAGTGAACCATTTGATACCTTCTTTGAGTACTTGGGATGGAAAAACAGTTGGCGTTCGCTGCCAGTATGAGCCTATAGATGCCTCCAATCTCTACAAAAACTATAAACAGGCAAAGGAGAAGGCTAATTCTCTAATGCTGACTGAAGAGTATAAGAAAGCATTCTCGCCTACACTTTTTCCGAGAAACCTTTGTGATTTTTTGGGAAAAGGCACGAACCTTAGGGATTATTTTGATGTCAAATACTATATCATCGACCCTGCATCAGAACCAGCCGAAGAAGATAAGACGCAAGCCACACCCGATAGTAGTTTGGATAAAAACCCGTTAAGCGAACTGATAAGAGTCGATACTATTTTGGCATCAAGGGATTTCTCTGACCCGCAAGGGTTGTCAGACAGTGAAATAGACACACTGTCAAAACAATTCCAGAAATATTATTCGAGCAGTAACCAAGAAGATGCCGACCTCACTCCAGAAGGGTTGGAACTTGTGAGTGGCATAGCAAAAGCAAACGAAACTTACGATGCCAAGCTTACGAGGACTTTTGAAACGCCCGTTAAGGAGTTGAAGAACATAAACTATCCAGGTTTTCAAAATCCCGAAATAAAGATTAAGAGCAAAATACAGATTGAAGAGGCTATACGCCACGAATCGGCAGTGCAGTTTGCTATTCAGGGAAAGCCAGACCTTGCCTTGCCAGAGAAATACAACGGACTCGGCTATAGAAATCTTATCTCCATATACCTCAAATTGATGGATTTCAGGGAACAATGGACAAGACCCCTCAGTGAGGGTAAGGCCATTGAGCCGATTCACCTGGTGTTTGTTGAGGAACCTGAAGCACACCTTCATGCTCAAGCCCAACAGGTGTTCGTCAAAAAGGCTTTTGATGCTTTATGCAATAGCAATCTTATAGTAGAGAATCCTTGGCTCAAAACGCAATTAGTTCTAAGCACACATTCCAACCATGTGGTGAATGAGCTGGATTTGAATTGTATGCGTTACTTTAGAAGGGTGATAGATACAAGTACCGCTATCCCCACTTCGGTAGTTGTGAATCTGTCTAATACTTTTGGGAAAGAGGAAGAAACCAAACGGTTTGTGACACGTTATATTCGCTTAACCCACTGTGACATCTTTTTTGCGGATGCTGTGATACTCGTTGAGGGTCCGGCAGAAAAGATATTGGTGCCGAGCTTTATCAAAAAATCAGGGCTTGATTCATACTACATCTCTGTGATAGAGATTAATGGAAGGCACGCCCACAGCTTTCGCAGTTTGATAGAGAAGTTAGGCATCGCAACCTTGATAGTTACCGACATTGATGCCACAGAGAAGAAACTGGGTAAAAATGACAAAGAATATGATTCATCAGTTATAACGGCTAAAGGAAAAGGTTATAAAACGGGCAATCCTACTGTGAAGGATTGGATAGTGGGTAAAGAAATGGTAGACGATTTATTGGACCTTGACGGAAAGGGCAAGACATTTGACAATGTTAGGATAGCGTTTCAAACGCCTGTGACTGTTAAATGGGAAGAAGATAAGGATGCTGAAGAAATATGCCCTTATACATTTGAGGATGCTTTGATTATGAGCAATTTATCCCTATTCAGGCAGGATGACCTCAGCAAAATGGGCGCAATAACAACCATAAGAAATCTTTGTAAGGATAGCAGTTCGGCAAGTGAATTGCAAGGGAAGATTTTTGAGAAGTTGGAGAGCAAGTCGGGATTTCATAAGGCAGACTTTGCCAATAGTTTGCTGTACTCTGAAAAATTTGAAAGTATCAAAGCCCCTGCTTACATTCAGGAAGGCTTGGCTTGGATGAAAGAGTATCTTGATTCAAACGGGGTGAACGATGGAAAATAACATTGACAATAAAGTTGACGAAACCCTTGAGCGTTGCCTGTTGTCAACGCCTCGCAAGAGCTTTTTTCTCTTTGCTGGTGCGGGTTCGGGAAAAACACACTCGTTGGTGCTGCTTCTCCAAAAAATACGAGACCGAATAGGGAAAGGGCTTCTGCTGCAAGGCAAACAAGTGGCCGTTATCACTTTCACCAATGCGGCTACGGACGAAATTATTAACAGACTCGATTACAGTCCATATTTCCATATTTCCACGATTCATAGTTTTGTTTGGGATGTTATCAGGTTTTATCAGGCAGATATCAAACGCTTGTATTGCCAATACATTCAAGAGGATATTGCCGAGTTGGAAGCCAAGCTTGTAAAAGCGGTCAGTAAGACCACCAAAACTTATCTCTCAAACTTGGAGAAATGCAATGGATTGAAAGAACGCTATGAGAAAGCCCAGGCCATTGACAAGTTTGTTTACAACCCGAATGGTAGCAATCCTGAATACAATGCTCTGAAACACGCTGAGGTTATCAAGATTTCCGCTCAAATGATTATGGAAAGCAAAATGCTCCAGCGAATTATAGCTCAACGTTATCCCATCCTGCTGATAGATGAGAGTCAGGACACGAGAAAGGAATTGGTGGATGCTTTCTTTAAGATACAGGATAATTTTGCCGACATTTTTACCTTGGGCTTGTTGGGCGACATAAAGCAGCGTATATATACCGACGGAAAGGAAAATATGGTGAGTATTATCCCTGCTGAATGGGAAAAGCCGGTCAAGGTGATGAATTACCGTTGCGCGAAGCGGATTATAAGATTGGCCAATAAAATTGGTGGTGATTTGGATGAACATGCCGAGCAAAATCCGAGAGAAGGTGCCGAAGAGGGTTTGGTGAGGCTTTTTGTGGTTCAGCTGCATGAAGGTATAGATAAAGACGAAGTTGAACAAGGTGTGATGAAGCAAATGAGCTCGCTTACACACGATGGCAAATGGTTTGGTAGAGATGCCGACATCAAAATCCTGACATTGGAACACATGATGGCGGCAAGGCGGTTAGGGTTTGACAAGTTTTTCGCACCATTGTCCAAGGTGTCCAAATACCAGATGACATTTTTGCAAGGAACAGTGCCGGAGGTGGAATTCTTTACGAAAGAGGTAATACCCCTTGCAGATTCCATGAAAGGGGATGGCAGCGAGGCACTAACCATTCTGAAAGCCTATTCGCCCCTTTTGTCTAAGGATAGCACCGAAAATCCCTACAAGCTTTATCTTCGTGCCAGAGAAGAAGCTAACAAAGTGGCGGCTTTAGTGAATGAAAATTGCACCATCAGAGCTGCTGTCATGGCTATTTATGATTCTGTATTATTGACAGTGCCTGATGTGGTAAGAGCTGCAAGCCTTGCCAGTTCAACAGATTTGGATGAAAATGCTGAGGAGGATTTGAAAGCATGGGCTGAGGTTATGGATTTGCCTATCGACATGGTGAGAGGTTACGACGATTATGTCAATCACCGTTCCCGTTTTGATACCCATCAAGGGGTGAAAGGCTTGGAGTTTGAAAGGGTGATGGTAATCATCGATGATTCAGAAGCCAGAGGATTTATGTTCAGCTATGACAAGTTGTTTGGCGTAAAGGATTTGACGGAAACAGACTTGAAGAACATTTCAGAGGGTAAAGAAACATCAATAGAGCGTACACAACGGCTTTTCTATGTCACCTGCACCCGAGCCAAGCAATCATTAGCCGTTGTAATGTATACAAAGGATCCAGAAAAAGTCAAGAATGAGTCAATACGAAAACAGTGGTTCGAGGAGGGTGAAATCGATTTGATTTAAGATGATATGAAATATGCAGATTCAATAAAGGAGTTAAAGAATAATCTCTGGAACAATACTAAATGCAAGGAGATTGTTAAAGGCTGTGACGAAATAATACAGAATCAAGAGGATATTGTGGATGTTGTCCGAGCCGCAATAGTAGATACAGAGAATCAAATTCTTATTTGGGAAAAAGAACAGGAAGAAACTCCAAATTGTGACTTTCAGAAAGAAATTATTCTTTTTCAGATAATATCTGAATTTTATAGGTTGAATGGCAGGCTTGCATTATTTGAGCTGGATATGAATACAGCTTATAAGCATATCTTTAAGGTGAAAACGGAATATGAGTACCGTTTTTTTGCAAGGAGAATCTATACATTATTGTATGAATGTAATGATGGATTAGCAGTTCCTGTAGGCAAATTACTACCGAAGTTAAAGAGTGTTATTGATGCCAATTGTTTTGATGCGTATAAAAAGGCACACAAAAAACTATGTGCATTCCTCGCTACTAATCATAACGAACTGAAAAGAATCAGGAATCAAAATGAAGCACATAAAACCGAAGAGTTTGACATTCAAGTAAAATCAATTGAAGATTTGAAAGTGTCAGAATCAATAAATCTTATACAAGAGGGTAACGTCTTATTGTTTAATTTGAATGCGGCTTTTCTGATTGTTCACGCTTCATTGATGAAACACTTAGGCGAAATAATGAAAAAGAACTGAATATATCGAAATCAATAAAAAAAATACTATGGCAGATAAGAAAAAAATGGAACCGATTGACTATATGAGAATTTCTATCGAGGTGATGAAAAACTCAGTGCAGGAGGAGAGGGCAGAAGGAGAGGTTTCGCCAAAGGTGGGAGCGGTTCTTGTAAGGCCAGACGGTACATATACCACTGCATATCGTGGCGAACTTAGAGATGGAGATCATGCTGAATATACATTGTTGGAGCGGAAATGCATTAACGAAAATCTGAAGGATTGCGTGGTGTATTCTACTTTAGAACCCTGCTTCAAAAGAAACTCCCCTAAGATAGGATGCTGTAAGCGTATAGCCAAGGCTCGCATCAAAAAGGTGTATGTTGGAACCGGTGATCCCTTCCCATCGGTTAATGGCAAAGGTATCAAATACCTTGTGGATCATGGTATAGAGGTGGAGCAATATCCACAAGAATTGCAGAAAGAGATTGAGCGCCTGAATGCCGACTTTATCGCTTATGCGGAAAGCAGACGTCTTGAGGAGGAGAACAAGTCCACCAAAGACTACAAGGAGGAAACTGAGCGTGCGGTACATACGATGGATATGAAGTCGTTGGATGAAAAACTGATGGCTCGGTTCTTGAAAGCAGCTAATGTCACGGACAACGAACAAGAGGTGTTCTTGAGGAATATGAATCTGGCAGAACTTGACAGCGATGTTGTGAGGCCAACAGGCTTGGGACTGCTACTCTTTGGGAAGAAACCGCAGTCGGTCTATCCCAATGCTGTGATAAAAACCACGTTGAAACGGAACGGCAAGGCTGTGGAGACCAAGACGATTGAGGGGAGGATTCCCGCGCAGTTAGACGAGGCCAATAAATGGTATAAGGAGCATATTCCTTCGTATATCAACAGAGACGAGCCCGAACGGAAAAGAGTTTATGAATATCCGTTGGATGTAATCAGAGAGCTGATTTGCAACGCCGTGGTTCATCGCGACTACAGTCTGATGGGAGCCCCAGTGTATTTTGAGATTAATGACAAGAGCATTATTATCAAATCACCCGGCTTGCCCGAGCCTCCTGTGACATTGGAACACATTGTATCGTTCTCGGCATCTTCTTTCAGCAGGAATCCGGTGATAATGTATGTGCTTGACAAGCTGGACTATGCCGAGCAACGCGGTTTGGGTTTTGAAACGGTTAAGGATTTGCCAGCGAAGAATTTGCCTCTGCCGAAGGTTCAGTATAATGCACCTTACATTGAATTTATATTGCCGTTGTCGATGGAGGTGGCTGAGACGATGTATGGTGACTTGTCGGAGAAAGAAATCAAGGTGTTGGAGTATATTCGTATGACGGGTTCGACATCAAGCGCTGATATTCAGAAACACTTTGAAATGGAGCAAAAACCCGCATCCAGAATTATCGCCAAACTCAAGGAGAAGAACTATATTGTTTCAGAAGGGAAGGCTCGAAATACGGTTTATAAAGTCAATGAATCTAGACAAGAATCTGGACAAAGTGTCTAGATTCTCACTCTCAAAAGCAGAATCTAGACAAGAATCTGGACAAAGTGTCTAGATTGTCATATTGTACACAAAAATCTAGACAGGGAGAATTAAAGTATAGTGTTTAAATCTGAGTCAACGGTAGATTATGTATATTTCAAAAATCAAACTTCAGAATTTTCGCCGTTTTAAAAATCTCGAAATTAGATTCAACAGAGGTCGTAATATACTTGTTGGGGATAATGAGTCGGGGAAATCGTCTATACTTCAGGCAATAGATCTTTGTGCAAGAGGTAGTCGCCACCGTGTTGAAGATATTGGGGTTGAAACATTGTTGAATGTAGATGCGGTACGGATGTTTATGGAAGGCGATAGAAGTATAAACAATCTGCCTAAACTATATATAGAACTCTATCTTGACGATATAGTAGATGAAGGATTGGAGGGAAACGAAAATAGCGACAACAGATATACTAATGGAGTAAGACTATCAATAGAACCCGATTTGGCTTTAAGTCGGCAGACAAACCAAGTCCTGCAAGCTGATAATGCTTCATTTCCTTTCGAGTTCTATTCCATCTCTTTCACTACATTCAGCGGTGATGCATATAACGGCTATACAAAGAGAGTGAAGACGTTGTTGCTGGATAACAGTACGATAGGGAACGAGTATGCGTTGAATGAATATATCTCTACAATTTATGGCGCGGCATTATCACAGGTGGAGCAATTGGCAACCAAGCATAGTTATGGTAATTCAAAGACCAGTTTTAAGGCAGGTGTACTGACACCTTTTAACGCAAAATTACCTGAAGGATACTCTTTTTCAGTCAAGAACACTGGTAGGAACTGTTTAGAGAACGACTTGACAATTGAAATGGGAGGCGTTCCAATCAGCGAGAAGGGGACAGGTGTGCAATGTGTGGTGAAAACACAACTGGCATTGAGTAGAGCAGCCGACATCCCCGTCATTTTATTGGAGGAGCCCGAAAATCATTTGAGTCATTTGAATATGAGGAGGATGATTGAGGATATTGAGAAAAACCAGCAGGCTCAATTGTTTATTTCCACCCATAGTGATTTAATAAGCACCCGCCTTGATTTAAGGAATTGTATTTTGATGAATAGTGCCGAGCCTGCAATGACTACTTCGCTGGGCTTTATAGACAAGGGAACTGCCAATTTCTTTATGAAAGCACCGGACAACAATATGTTGCAATTTGTGTTGGCAAAGAAGGTTATATTGGTTGAAGGCGACGCTGAGTTTATTCTGATGGATGCTTTTTGCAAGAGGGTGCATGGTCATTCTTTGGCAGAGATGGGAATTGACGTGATAGCCGTGGATGGCAAATGTTTCAAACGTTATTTGGAAATCGCCAAACAGATCGGTGTTAGGGTAGCCGTAGTGACTGACAATGACCGTAATTATGATGAAAATATTACGGCTTCCTATAATGGCTATATGAATAACGAATACGCTAATATTAAGGTGTATGCTGATAACAACAATGAAAGATATACCTTTGAAGTGGCGGTTTATAATGATAATACAATAGGCTGTGATGAGTTGTTTGGGGCTGACCGTAGAACATTGTCAGTCCTGAATTATATGTTGGCGAATAAAGCAGAGGCGGCATACAAATTATTGACACAGAAAGGAGAAACGATAGCAGTGCCTCAGTATATTAAAGAAGCCTTGGAATGGGTAAAAGATTGATGCTGGCAGTGGCTGGTTCAGGCAAGACTACCTATCTGATAAGTCTGTTGAACCTCGAACAGCGTTTCTTGCTGGTCACATATACACGTAACAACTATGAGCACCTTAAAAGGTCGGTCATTAGAAAGTTTGGCTACTTCCCTGACAACATCAAGGTTTTAAAGTATTTCCAGTTCGTTTACTCATTCTGCTACAAGCCTTTCTGTGGCTTGGACAAAAAAGCAAATGGCATT
This sequence comes from uncultured Prevotellaceae bacterium, assembly GCA_902775075.1. The sequence goes on from CACYKX010000055.1 coordinate 13,421, forward strand.
TGTTTTGAATTGCCGCCAGACCATTCCAGATATAGACCTGGAACTGATGAGTTTTATCGTACAAAATCGGGGCGGCTATATCATAACCGCATTGCCCATTATTGCAGTACACAATGCGCTGACGGTATCAAAGTGAGGTTAGACAAGTATTATGATTTCTTCCTAATAGATGAAGTACAGGATTTTGCAGGGCATGATTTTAATCTGTTGATGAGTATTTTGCCTGATAGGTGTGAAACGATATGTGTGGGTGATTTCTACCAGCATACTTACGACACAAGTCTGGATGGAAATGTAAGGTCCTCTCTGTATAAGAAGTATCGACCATACATAAAGGAATGGGAAAAGGTTGGGGTTAATGTTGATACATCTTCATTGGCAAGGACTCGCCGTTGTAGTATGGATGTTTGTGACTTTGTGAAAGGTCTGGGTATTGAGATTGAATCTACAGGCGAAGCAAAGGGGACGGTGTCTTTTGTGGATGAAGAGTTGGCTTGTGAAGAGATAATAAACAATCCTTCAATACCGAAATTGTTTCTTAAAGATAGTGGCAAGTTCTATTGTGCAGGGTTGAACTGGGGAGCATCGAAGGGAATGGATAGTTTTGAGGATGTATGTGTGGTTTTGAATAAGTCGTCGTTTGATTTGTACAAAAAAAGTAAGTTGAACGATCTAAATCCACAAACAAAGAACAAGTTGTATGTGGCTTGTACCAGAGCTCACAGAAATCTATATATTATGAGCTATAAGTGGTTGGAAAAGTATAGAAACCCAAACGATTAACAAATAACAACTATATAATGAAGAACATTCTTGTGACGGGTGGTGCCGGTTTCATTGGCAGCAACCTGATAAAGCGCTTGTTTAAGGACGTGAAGGGCGCAACGATTGTGAACATCGATAATATGAATGCATATTACGATGTCAGCCTGAAAGATTATCGTTTGAAGGAACTTGAAACGATGGTTCCCGAAGGGGTGAACTATAAGTTCGTGAAAGGCGATATTGCTGACAAAGCGTTAATCGACAAATTGTTTGCTGAGCATAAGTTCGACATCGTGGTGAACCTTGCTGCACAAGCGGGAGTTCGCTACTCAATTGAAAACCCTGATGCTTACATCCAGAGTAATATCATAGGCTTTTACAACATTCTGGAGGCTTGTAGGCACAATCCAGTGGAGCACTTGGTGTATGCATCATCATCGAGCGTCTATGGCGGCAACAAGAAGGTGCCGTTTGCGGTGGAGGACAGGGTGGACAACCCCGTGTCGCTCTACGCCGCCACCAAGAAGAGCAATGAGCTGTTTGCCCATTGTTACAGCAAATTGTATAATATCCCTTCCACTGGTTTGCGTTTCTTCACAGTCTATGGCCCTGCCGGAAGGCCCGATATGGCCTACTTTGGCTTCACCAACAAACTGCTGAAGGGTGAAACTATCCAGATTTACAACTACGGCAACTGCCGCCGCGACTTCACCTACGTGGACGACATCGTGGAGGGCATTGTGCGCGTAATGGCCAAAGCCCCCGAGAAGCGCAACGGCGAAGACGGCCTGCCGATTCCGCCGTATGCCGTCTATAACATCGGTGGCGGCCAACCGGAGAACTTGCTGGATTTTGTGCAGACCTTGCAAGAGGAGCTACTTCGTGCCGGTGTGTTGCCGCAGGATTACGACTTTGAAGCCCACAAGCAGCTGGTGCCCATGCAACCGGGAGATGTGCCGACAACATACGCTGACGCTACGGCATTGGAGAGGGACTTTGGGTTTACACCGAAGATAACGCTGAGAGAAGGATTGCGGAAGTTTGCGGAGTGGTATGCGGCGTATTATAAAGTTTAGAGTTTAGGGTTTAGAGTTGAGAGTCAGTTGGAAAGTTGAGAGTTTAAAGTTGCTTACGGCTTACCGCTTAATTTGGCTTACCGCCTACAGAAAAAAATTGACGTTTAAGTATCTATTTGTTTTTCAACCCAATAATAAACCAATTCCGTAATTATGGACAATGATGCTTTTATAGCGATGATTCACAACAATCCTGGTTGGAATAATCTGACTAGGAAAGGAACTGCTTTCATAATTGTACCATATAAAAATGTGGACTTTGAGCTTTTCAGAAATGATGTAAATCATTTTCTGCGGGTTCAACCACAGGGACCCTGTCAGGTTGAAATCATAAACGAATTTAATGAATTGTTGGAGAGTTGTCGTTTTGAACTTTCCAAAGAATTGGAATGTGGGATGGGAGTCGCTTGACTCGAGATGACAACGAAGCTGACCCTATCAAATAGTTTTATGAATAATCAAGAACTTAAAGATTTA